>JAYVST010000364.1:0-2468 GCA_043775255.1 Burkholderiales bacterium | reverse complement strand
CCCGCCACCACGATCAGCGGAATCGCCGTGGTCTGAATCAGCGGTGTGAAGTCCTTCAGCGGGTCGTACGGCACCTTGGGGTGCAGGCTGGGATTGATGGCGAACGTGGTGGTGATGAGGAGGATGGTATAGCCGTCGGCCGGCGCCTTGACCGCCGCCTCGGTGCCGATCAGGGTACCGGCGCCGGGGCGGTTGTCCACCAGCACCGGCTGCCCGAGGCGCTCGGTGAGATGCTGGCCGATCAGGCGCGCCTGCAGGTCGATGCCGTCGCCGGCCGGGAAGGGCACGATGATGCGGACCGGCCGCTCGGGGTATTTCTGCGCCTGCGCGCCGGTCTGCGCGGCAAGCGCGACGAACAGGCCGGCGAGCGTGCAAAGGACAATCCGCTTGATGCTCACGCTTGCTCTCCGGTTATGTAGGGGATGGTCAACATGCGGCGATGAGAAGCGAATTTCATGCTAGCGCGGCCGCAGCGACGCCGCGCGGATCGACTATGCAGCCGGCCACGGCAGACGCGGCGACAGTTGCCGGGCTGCCCAGGTAGAGCCGCGCATCGCGCGCGCCAAAGCGGCCGGTCGGATTGTTGGTGGCGGTCGAAATCGACACTTCACCGGCATCGACCGGCCCGACCACCGCGTCGTTGCACGGCCCGCAACCGGCCGGCAGCAAGATCGCGCCGGCCTCAAGCAGGACCTGCATCACGCCTTCTGCGGCCAGCCGCTTGGTGGTCGCTTCCGAGCCCGGCACCACGAAAAGCCGCACGCCGTCGGCGACGCGCCGCCCGGCCAGATACCCGGCCGCCGTCGCGATGTCCTCATACATGCCGGACGCGCAGGAGCCGATGAACGCATGGTCGATGCGGGTCCCCGCCACCTCGGACACCGGCACCGCGTTCTGAACCCCGCCCGGCAGCGAAACCTGCGGTGCAAGAGTGGTCAGTTCGATCGCGGCAGTTGCTTCGTAATGCGCATCGGGATCCGAATACGCCGCCATGAATGGTCTGTCCGCCATCGCCTGCGCATGGGCCAGCACGGCGGCCGAGGGCGCAAAGAACACCCCGTAAGCCCCGAGTTCGGTCGGCGCGCTGCACAGGCCGACGCGCGCCGCCAGGCTCAAGTCGTCGAGACTCCCGGCGAATTCGAGGATGCGATAGTCGAGATCGAACGGCAGCGCCTTGTGCCGGATCAGCGCACCGATATGCGCGCCGAGATCGCGCGTGAAGACGGCAGGCCCGAGATGTCCGCGCAAGGTCAGCTTGAGCGACTTCGGCACCATGATCCAGTTGGTGCCGGTGGCCAGCACGCGGGTGATTTCCATCCCCATGCGGAAGGCCACCGCGCCGATGGCGCCGGCGTTGGTGCAATGGCGATCGTTGTCGAAATAGAACATGCCCGGCAGCACCATGCCGGACTCGATCGGAAACACATGGCCATGCCCGCCGCGGCCGACATCAAAAAACCGGCCAACCTTCCACGCCTTGGCCGCACCGCGATTGATGGTGCCGTACTGCGCCGCGCGCGCGCTGCCGTACAGCACCTCATGGTCGGTGACCATCACCACCTTTTGGGGTTCGGCCAGACGGTCGATGCCGAGGGTGTCCAAGGCGCGCTTGACCGAAGGCACCATGTTGTCGTGGATCATTACCATGTCCGGCCGCGGGAACACGATGTCGCCGGCGCGCACGCGTGCCAGGCCGCAGGCGCGCGCGATGATTTTCTCCGGGCCTGTCATGCCGTGCGCGATGATTTTCTCCGACCCTGTCTTGCCGTGCGCGGGGGCGCTCATGCGCACCTTCCGGCGGTCCGCCTGCAGGCCGGCGCTTGGGCAGGCAACGCCATCAACGAACTTCGAATTCGCCGTTGATTTCGACCGGGATGCCGTGCGGCAACTCGGCCACGCCGATGGCAGTGCGCGCATGCTTGCCGTTGACCGGACCGAGCACCTCATAGAAGAAATCGGAGGCGCCGTCGATCACGTTGGGCATCAACCCGAAACCAGGCGACGCATTGACCATGCCAAACAGACGCACCAGACGCTTGATGCGGTCGAGGTCGCCCAACTCCTGCTTGATCGACGCCAGCATGCTCAAAGCCACCGCACGCGCGGTGGCGTAGCCCTCTTCCACCGTTACCTGGGCCGGCACACGGCCGGCATGCTTGACGCCGGGCAGCGCAGGCAAGTCGCGGCCGTGCCCGGAGACGAAGAGCACCGATCCCACCAGCACGCAACCGGTACGGTTCGGGTTGGGGAATTTGAAGGGCGCGGGCAATTCGAAGCCCAAGGCCTGAATCCGCTTTTCGATCTCGCTCATCGTCACCACTCCGTTGGCCAACGCCATTGCGCCGTAGCGCCGATGTTACCCGCACACGGCCGGCGCCGACGGGATGGGAATGCGCCACAAGGACACGTACCGACGCCCGATGCGCTAAGGCGGACAAAACAAACCTTGCCAATCCGTCAATCTACTG
>JAYVST010000363.1:0-9114 GCA_043775255.1 Burkholderiales bacterium | reverse complement strand
CGCCGCCAGGTACTTGGGCAGTATCTCCGACACACCGTAGGCGGTGATCTTGATCTCGATATCGGGCTGCGCCTGCTGGAACTCGGCGACGTAGCGATTGAAGATGTCCAGGTTGGCGCCGCCGAATTGGACCCAGATAGTGACGCTGCGCTTGCGCGCCTGCGCCAAGCTGCGGGTCGACAGGCTGCTGCCGGCGGCAAGGCCGGCGGCGGCCGCTGCGCTCTTGAGCAGCTGGCGACGATCGATGGTGCGCAATGCGTTGCGTGCTTTCATGATTGCTGTCTCCTTTGGTGGTGGGCTTGCAGCTTCAACCCTTGAGCCCGCTCATCGCGATGCCCTTTACAAAATACCTCTGCAACATCAAATAAATCAATACCGTGGGCAAGACCGACAGGCTGACAATCGCCATCACCATGCCCCAGTCGGTGACCTCGGCCGCCTTCAGCTGCGCGATCAGCAGCTGGATGGTCCACATCTCGGTGGACTGCACTACCAGTAGCGGCCAGAAAAATTCGTTCCAGGAAGCCGTGAAGGTGAAAATCGCCAGGGTGGCCACCGCCGGCCCGGTCAGCGGCAGCAGCACATGGGTGAGCGTCTTCAGGCGACTGCAGCCGTCGATGCGCGCCGCCTCCTCCAGCTCCTTGGGCAGGCTTTGCAGGAACTGGCGCATCAGAAAAATGCCGAGCGGGGCCATGATGCGCGGCACGATCAGGCCCTGGTAGGTGTCGATCCAGCCGAACCATTTCATCAGGATGAAGGTGGGGATCATGGTCACCTGGCTGGGAATCATCATGGTGCCCAGGATCAGCATGAACAGGATGTCGCGCCCGGGGAACTTCAGGCGGGCGAACGGGTAAGCGGTGAACACGCTGGTGATGACCACGGCCAAGGTCTCGATGCCGGCCACGATGATGCTGTTGAAAATCGCCCGCGCCACCGGCTGGCGCGTCACCGCGTTGATGTAGTTGTCGAGAATCGGGTGCGAGGGGATCAATTGCGCGGTGCCCGAGAAAATCTCCACGGTCGGCTTGAAGGAGGACGACAGCATCCACGCATACGGCAGCAGGGTGATGGCGGTGCACAGCAGCAGCAGGGCGTAGAGCAGCACGGTGGCCGGCCACGGGCGCGCATCGACGCGGCCGGGTGCATGGCGCGCGCTTTTGGTCATGCTTCCACCGTCTTGCCGAAGGCCTTGAACTGTACGATCGTGAGCACGAAAATGATCACGAACAACACATAGCCCACTGCGCTCGCATAGCCCATGCGGAAATAGGTGAAGGCCTGCTGGTACAGGTAGAACACCAGCACCGAGGTGCTGCCGGCCGGCCCGCCGGAGGTCATCACGTAGACCAGCGCGAACACCTGGAACGAAAGGATCACCGACATCACCACCACGAACAGGATGGTCGGCTTGAGCAGCGGCAGGGTGATGCGGCGGAAGCGGTCCCAGGCGCCGGCGCCGTCGATCCGCGCGGCCTCGTAGTAGGTGTTGTCGATGCCCTGCAGGCCCGCCAAGAAGATGGTGGCGAAATAGCCGACGTTGCGCCAGGCCGCGGTGATGATCAGCGACAGCAGTGCGATGCGGGTGTCGGCCAGCCACAGCGGGCCCTCGATGCCGATGCCGCGCAGGCCCTGGTTGATCAGCCCGTATTGCGGATCGAACATCCATACCCAGACAATCCCGATGGCCACCAGGGAAGTGACCGCGGGCAGGTAGAAGATGGTGCGGTAGAGCTTGATCCAGCGCAGCTTCTGGTCCAGGAGCAGGGCCATGGCAAGCGAAAACACCACGATGCAGGCGGTGATGCCGACGGTGAATAAAGCGGTCTGCACCAGGCTCTTCAAGAACTCGGCATCCGCCATCAGCGCGGTGTAATTCTCCAGCCCGACCCAGGTGGGGGTGGGCGCCATCATGTTCCAGTCGTGGAACGAGAGGTAGAACGAATAGCCGAACGGGAAGCCTACGAAGGCGGCGAAGAACAAAAGCGCGGGCGTGAGCGCGGCCCAGGCGAAACGGGTTTCCTCGTTCCACCAGTGGAAGCGTCTGCGCGCTATGGGGTTTGTCATCGTTGCTTCGGCTGCCGCGCGTGCTGCGCCGGGCGCATGGCGTCGGGCCTCAACTCGGGCTACCGGTTGCGCCCGGCAGGCCAAACAAGGGCTTGCCGTTGCGCTCTTCCAGCACACGCGATACTGCTGTGTATTCCGCGTTCGCCAGGCCCGCCGCCACCGCCTGGCGATAGTCACTCGCCGCAGCCTCGAACAGCGGCAGGTCGAGACCGGCGGCCGCCGTTTCGTGCGCCAGCGCCTCGGTGTCCTTGGCGGCGATATACAGACGGCCCCAGCCCTCGTCGCGCGCGGCGGCGACGCCGGCGGCGTGCAGGTCGAAGTACTTGGACCAGCCGATGCCGCCGCCTTGCTTGACCACATCGATAAACGCATCGACATCGATACCGCGCGCGCCTGCCAGCGCCAGCGCTTCGGCGGTGGCCAGGGCGTAGACGTAGCCCAGGCCGTTGTGCAGCAGCTTGATGGTGTTGGCCGCGCCGTTGCCGCCGACGTGGCGCCAGGCGCGGCCCATGTGACCCAGCAGTGGCACGACGCGCCCGGCCACTGCGGCGTCACCCGAGACGATGAAGTAAAGCTGCCCGGCACGTGCTTCCGGCGGCCGCCCGACTAAGAGCGTCTCGATGTGCGCCGCACCGCGGGCTTCGACGGCGCGTGCCAGTTCGCGCGCCATGTCGGAGTCGATGGTGGAGCACTCCGCGGTGATCAACCCAGGTCGCGCCGCTGCAATCAATCCGTCGGCTGCCTCATAGACGGCGCGCACCGCGGCGATCGAGGGCAGGCAGGTGAAGATCACGTCGCTTTGCCGCGCGACTTCCGCCGGCGTGTCGACTAAGGTCAGCCCCGCGACGCCGGCCGCGGCCGCGCGTGTCGCCGCGTCGGTATCGCAACCGCAAGTCGGCACGCCGGCACGGGCCAGGTTGCGCGCCATGCCCCCGCCCATCGCCCCCAATCCGATCACTCCCGCACGCAGCATCATGGCCTCCTTCGCACCGTGCTCATGCCATGCCGATCTGCGGCAGCGGCGCACAGGCGTCGTCGGGACGGCTGGCGATCATGTCCATCAGTTCGCGCTGCACCTTCGCATAGGCGGGATCGCCGAAACGGTTGTTCATTTCATGCGGATCTTCCGCCAGGTCATAGAGTTCGCCGGCGCCGCTGTTCTTCTCCAGGGTGAGCTTGCGGGTTTTGGTGCGCACCGTGCGCAGGGCCAAGTCAACGCCGCAGCGCGATGCGCGCAGGTCCCATTCGGAAAGTGCGAAATCGCGCGACGCGCCATCGGTCTCGATCAGCGGCTTCAGGCTGCGACTGTGCACCTTGCCCGGCAGGGTCACGCCGGCATAGTCACAGAAGGTCGCCGGCAGGTCGAGGGTTGAGACCGGGTCGGCCACCACCTTGTTTTCCGGCACCCCCGGACCTTCGAACAGCATGCCCACCCGCAGCAGGCCTTCGTAGGCCATCGGTCCCTTGAGCAACAAGCCATGGTCGCCCAGCCAGTCGCCATGGTCGGTCGAATAGACGATCAGCGTGTTTTCCTTGAGGCCCAGGTCCTGCAAGGCGATGCGGATGCGCCCGACCTGATGGTCGATCAGCGAAATCATGCCGTAATAGTTGGCGATCAGCGCGCGCATCTGCGCTTCGCTTTGCTTCGGTGTGCGTGAGGATTTTTCGCGGAAGGCGCGCAGGCGTTGATTGGCCATTTTCGGCGTGCCCTCGAGCGCAGCGCGGTGCCACCAAGGGCGCCGCTCCAGGTCCATCTCGCCATGCACCGGCAGCTCGACCTCGTCCGGATGATGCATGGTGCACCACGGAACGGGCGCATCGAAAGGATGGTGCGGGTCGGGAAACGAGGCCCACAGGCAAAACGGGCTGTCGCGGTGAAGGCGCAGGTAGTCGATGGTGCGATTGCCGATCCAGGTCGAGTTGTGCCAGGCCAGCGGCAGGCCCGAATTGAAGGTTTCGTGGGCGTCGCTGAAAGGCGGCAGTTGCTTGCGATATAGCGCGGTACGCTCTTCGCCGCGGCCATCGGCGTGGTACCAGCGCTCGTAGGCGTGGCCCAGCGGCGGCTTCATTGGCGGGAACATGTTGTGGCCTTCGAGCATCATCTCCACATGGGTAAGCCCCATGTAGGGTCCGCGCCAGTCCGCCGGGTAATTGGCGCAACTCACGGTGCATTCCGGCGTGCCGCTAGGTTCGAAGCAGTGCGAGGTATTGAAGTGCGCCTTGCCGATCAGCGCGGTCGCATAGCCGGCCTTCGACAAGGTGCCGCCGTATCCAGCCGCGCCGACCGCAGGCGGCAGGTCGATGCCGTTGTCCGACACGCCGTGGGTGAGCGGCAGGAGGCCGGTCAAGATGGAGGCACGCGAGGGCTGGCATACCAGGTTGGGCGTGATGGCGGCCGAGAAGCGTGTGCCGAAGCGCGCCATTTCGTCTAAGTGCGGGGTTCTGACGCGACGGCCTTCGAAGCCGTAACAATCGGCGCGCTGCTGGTCGGAGGTGATGAAAAGGATATTGGTCTTATTGGCCATGCCTACTCCGCTTGTATGCCGGCGGCCTTGAACAGATCCGGCCAGCGACTGGTTTCACGCCCGATCATCTGGGTAAATTCCAGCGGGGTGGTACTCACCGCGTTGTCCATGCCGATGGCAGAGAGCTTTTCGATCACCGCCGACAGGCGCATCGCCTTGAGCAACTCGGCGTGCAGGCGCGCGGTGATCTCCTGCGGCAAGCCCGCCGGCGCCACCATGCCCTGCCATTGTGCCATCTCGAAGCCCGCTATGCCGGCCTCATGCACCGTCGGTACGTCGGGCAACAGCTTCGAGCGCTCGCGCGAGGTGACCACCAGGGCCTTCAACTTGCCGGCCTTGATGTGCGGCAACGCCGGCGCCATGCCGAGCATGCCGAGCTTGACCTGGCCGGCGACCACATCGACGATCGCCTGGCCGCCGCCCTTGTAGGGAATGTGCTCGGCGTTGAAGCCGGCGCTCGCCTTGATGCTCTCGAAGGCCAGATGCTGCGGGGCGCTTTTTCCCGGCGTGGCGAAAGACAGCGCGCTCGGGTTGGCCTTGCCGTAGCGGATCACCTCCGCCAGGCTTGCCACCGGCAGGCTGGGGTGGGCCACCAGCACCAGCGAGCCGCGCCCGAGCAGGCTGATATGGGTGAAGCTCCTGACCGGGTCGTGCTTGATATTCTTGATGGCGGTGGGCATCATCGAGTTGCCGTCGACGAACATCAGGAGCGTGTAGCCGTCCGCCGGCGCGGCGGCCACCATCTCGGTGCCGATCACGCCGGCCGCACCTGGGCGGTTCTCGACGATCACCGATTGGCCCAGTGCCTCGCCCAGCGGTTGTGCGATCGCACGGGCGATGATGTCGGTGACCCCGCCGGGCGCGTAGGAGACGATGATGCGGATCGGCCGGTTGGGCCAGGTGCCCGCTTGCGCGAATGCGCGGCCCGGCAACAGGCTGGCGCCGGCAGCCAGCATGAAGGCGCGGCGCTGGCGCCTTGCTTGGGTGGTTCTCATGTGAGGTTTCCTCAGTCGGTGCGGCTATGGGTGATGGAGTTCACGGCGGCGCCACGCCGTAGGCCCGGCATGCGGTGCCGCAAAATATCTCGCCACGATCCGCAGCCGAAAGGCCCATGTCGTCCAAGATCGCGCGCAGCACCGCGACCCAGCCCTCGTAGGTGCCGCCGATCTCCAACACCGGCCAGTTGGTCGCGAACATCACGCGTGCCGGGCCGAAGGCTTCGATCACGGTCTCGACATAGGGGCGCAGCGACTCCTTGGTCCATTCGATGCCGGCGCGCTCGATCAGGCCTGAAAGCTTGATGGTCGCAGTGGTGGCGCGGGCAAAAGCCTTGAGGTCGCCGGCCCAGGGCTCCTGCAGGCCGGTCATGGTGTCGGGCCGGCCGCAATGGTTCAACACCACCTTCACCTGCGGCAGGCGTTCAAGCAGCCGGCGCGCGCGCACAAGGCCCGGCCATTTCACCAAAACATCGACGCTCACCGCGGCCGCGCCCAGGGTGGCCAGGCCGCGTTCGCTACGCGGGTCGTCCAGCCAGTCGGCGCCGAAGGTGGAGGGCGGCAGTGGCCGCACGCCGACCAGCTGGCGATGGGCGGCAAGCCGCGCGACGTCGTCGGCGAGCGACTCGGCGTGCAGGTCGGCCCAGCCGACCACGCCGACAATGCGCGGGTTGGCCCCCGCCAATGCGATGGCGCGCTCGGTTTCGGCGATCGAGTGCGCCGCCTGCACCAGGATCGCGCCGGCGACGCCGCTGGCGTCCGCATGGGCGCGCCAGTGGTCCAGGCTGAAGTCGCGCGCCAGGGCGCCGATCTTGTGGGCCACCCAGACGTCGTCGCCGTCGGCACGCCGCCACAAATGGATATGCGAATCGATGATCCCTGAAGTCATAGCTGAATTCCGTAACGGTAGGCGACGCGCCTGAGCACCTGGCGCAGCACCCAGTTGGCGGTAAATCCCATCAGCCCCAGCGTGATGATGCCGACGAACACGTAGTCGGTCTGCGCGAACAGGCGCGCGCTCCAGATCAGGTGGCCGACGCCGCTTTGCGCGGCCACCAGTTCGGCGGCGATCACGGTCATGAACGCGTTGCCCAGGGCCAGGCGCAGGCCGGTGACGATGTAGGGCACGGTCGCCGGCACCACCACATGGGCGAAGACCTGGCGGCGAGTTGCGCCCAGGCACTGCGCGGCGCGGATTTTTTCGGGCTCGACCGCCAGTGCGCCGGCCAGGGTGTTGACGAACATGACGAACAGTGCGGTGTAGACGATCAGCAGCACCTTGGACATTTCGCCCAGGCCGAACCAGATCAGGAACAGGCCGATGAAGGCGATCGGCGGGATGTAGCGGAAAAACTCGATGTAGGGCTCGACCAGCATGCGCGTCAGTGTCGAGCGACCTGCCAGCAGGCCCAGCGGCACCGCGATGGCGCACCCGATGGTCCAGCCGGCCAGGATGCGCAGGTAGGAAACTCCCACATGCTGCAGCAGTGTTCCATCGAGCAGGGTCTTGCGGAAGGCCGCTGCCACCTCCGACGGTGGCGGAAAGAAAATCGGCATCGTCAGTGCGGAGACCGCCTGCCACACCATCAGAGTGCCGATCGCCAGCAGCGCATAGATCGCCAGCCGGCGCCCGGGTCGCCAGCGCGGCCCCGGCGGCGCTGGCGCCGACGCGGTCCCGGCGGCGCCGTCAGGCATTGAGCATCGCCATGGCCTCGGCCTGGATGGTGGCGTTCAGGCGGTTGTACAGATCGACATAGGCTGCGGTCATCGCGTGGCGCGGGCGCGGCAGATCGACCTCGACGATCTCCTTGAGGTGCGCCGCCGGTCCACGCGTCATCACGCCAATGCGGTCGGCCAGCCAGATCGCCTCGCCGATGTCGTGGGTGATGAAGACCACCGTCTTGCCGGTGGCAGACCAGATGCGCGCGACCTCCTCCTGCATGCGCCGCCGCGTCTGCGCGTCGAGCGCGCCGAAGGGCTCGTCCATCAGCAGGATGCGCGGGTCGTTGGCCAGCGCACGGGCGATCTGCACACGCTGCTTCATGCCGCCGGAAAGCTCGCGCGGAAACTTTGTCCGGTGCTGCAAAAGCCCCACCAGGTCAAGCTTGCGCTCGAGAGTCCGGGCGCGCTCCGCAGGTGCCACGCCGCGCATGCGCAGGCCGAAAGAAACATTCTCCTCGACGGTGAGCCATGGAAACAGCGCCTGTTCGGTCTGGAACACCACGCCGCGGTCGGCGTCGGGCTTGTCGATGGCGGCGCCGAAAACCTGCAGGCGGCCGGCGCTGGGCCGCTCGAAGCCCGCCACCAGGTGCAGCACGGTCGACTTGCCGCAACCGGTGGGGCCCAGCAGGCAGAAGAACTCGCCCGCGCGGACATTCAAGGTGAAACCGTCGAGGGCGACATAGTCGCCGCCGCTGGCGCCGGCACGCGTGAAGCGCTTGCCGACGGCATCGAGTTCGATCGCGGTGCTCACCGCAGGCAATCGGCTTAGAACCCGATGACGCGCGCGGGGTCGATCTGGCGCAGGTACTGCGGCACGAACACGCGGTCCATGTTGGGCGTCTCGCCCTTCAGGCGGCCGTTGTCGCGCATCCAGGTGGCCACCTCGCCGAACACCTTCTTGGCCTCGGCGTCCAGGTAGATGCGCCAGTCGAAGCCGACCGCCTTCAACAGGTCGGCCGCCGTGTCGACCGGTATGTTGAGCTTCTTGGCGGCGATCTCGGCGGTCTTGCGCGGTTCGGCGCGCACGAAGGCGTCGCACTCGATCAATGAACGCAGCAGCGCAACCGTGGCTTCCGGGTTGCGCTCGACCCAGGCGCGGCTCATCTGCAGGTAGACGCGCGTGCGGTAGGCGGTCTCGATGCCGGGTTTCAACACATGCGCGCGGCCGCGCATGACGTCGAGGCCGCGCTGTACCATCGGCTCGAGCCAGACGAAGGCATCGACGTCGCCGCGCGCCATCACCGCAACTTGCTCGGAGGCCGGCACGTTGACGCCCTTGATCTGGTCCCAGGCAATGCCGTGGCGCAGGCAATAGCGGTAAAGCGCGTAGTGCGCCGAGGAGCCGAAGATGTAGGCGACACGCTTGCCGGCCAGGTCGGCAGGCTTGGCGATGGAAGTCAGCGCCACGATCTTGAGGTCGTCGGAGGTGATCATGATCGCCGGCACCACCAGGTCGGCACCGCGGGCCAACAGGCCCATCAGCGGAAACTCGACCGTGCCGGAGGTCTCGGCCTGGCCGGCGATGACCGCCTCGGTGCCGAGAAAGCCGACATCGAACAGGATCACGCTGCCGTCGATGTTGTGCTTGCGGAAGATGCCGGTGGCCTCGCCCACGTACTGGTGCGAATAGGCGATGTTGGCGCCGGCGGTCAGGCGTATGCGGGTGAGGCTCTGGGCCACCGCCATGCGGGCCTGCAGTGCTGCGGCCGGGGCGGCGGCAGCGGCGACGAGAACCTGGCGACGACTGAGGCGATGGATCATGCCTGTTTTCTCCCTGGCCGCGCAGGCCCGTGGCGTGGTGCTAG
>JAYVST010000362.1:0-1593 GCA_043775255.1 Burkholderiales bacterium | reverse complement strand
TCGCCGATGGTCGCACTCGCCAATTTCATGGTGACCGCCTGGGCGCCGGCCGGGTTCGCCGCCACCAGGACGGCGACCGCGGCTACGCCCAGCAATGCGCTGCGAACGCGCGACGCGCTGCACATGCGAACGCGTGCCGACAGGGAAAACGGAACGGGTAAGGCACTCATGGTCTTGCTCCTTGAAAAATCGGGTTCGGCATCAGTCTGCCTTGATGTTGGCCGAGCGTATCGTGCGGCTCCATTTGACGATCTCGTCATTGACGAATTTCTGGAAGGCCGCCGCGCTGCCCGGCTTGGCCTCGAAGTATTGCGCGCGCATCTTCTCGCGCAGGTCGCGCTCGCCCAAGGCCTGGTTCACCGCAGCGTTGACGGCCTCGACGGCCGCACGCGGCGCCTGTGCCGGCGCGAACAGGCCGAACCAGATGTCGGCGGCATAGCCCGTCATGCCCTGTTCGATGGCCGTGGGGATGTTGGGAAAATCGGCCAGCCGTTCGCCGGAGGCGACCGCGACAATGCGAACGCGCCCGGCGCGCTCGTAGGCCGCCGTATTGGCGATGGTGTTGAAACCGACCGCAACCTGACCGCCAATGACGTCGATCAGCGCCGGCGCGCAACCCTTGTAGGGCACGTGCAGCATGTCGATGGCGGCGCTCTGCTTGAATAGTTCGCCGGCAAGATGCATCGGGCTGGCGTTGCCGCACGTCGAATAGGCGAGACTGCGCGTCTTGGCCAGCGCGATGAGTTCGCGCAGGCCTTTTGCCGCCACCTCCGGATGCACGGCGATCACCATCGAGGTCGCGCCGACCAGCGCCACGGCGACCAGATCGGTGGCCAGTTCGTAGCCGACTTTCTGCCCCAGGCCCGGCGTCATGGCGATGGTGCTGGTCGCCATCAGCAGGGTGTAGGCGTCCGGCGCCGAACGCGCGACTTCGGCGGCGCCCAGATTGCCCGCGGCGCCCGAGCGGTTGTCCACCACCACGGCCTGGCCCCAGCGCTCGGCTAAGCGCGGCGCCAACAGGCGCGCCAGGATGTCGTTGCCGCCGCCCGGCGGGTAGGGCACGACCAGGCGCACGGATTTGGTGGGCCAGTCCTGCGCGTGGCCCGCGGCGGCGATCAGCAGCGCGCCAATTGCACACAGGCCACACAGGCCGGCCAGAAACCGCGATCCGCGACAAAGGCTCACAGCAGGCTTGCGGCTGCCGCGTCAGGGTGCGGTCGCGCGCTTGAACGCCGCGCGTGCGCCGATGCTCGCGTCCCAACGCTTGAGATTGGCAAGCTCGGGCAGATCGACGCCGAAGCGCAGGCAGCGCGCCACGATCGGCGCCAGGCACATGTCGGCGATGGTCATGGCGGCGCCACCGAGCCAGGCGCTGTCGGCCAGTCGACGGTCGAGAATCGAGAGTTCGCTGCCCATGCTTTTCACCTGCGCGGCGAAATCGGCACTGCGCTCGGCGGCGGCCAGCTTGCTCTCGCGGAACAGGAACAGGTACACCGGGTTCAGGTTGCCGAGTTGCCAGTCCATCCAGCGCTCAACCTGTGGTCGTTCGGCCAATCCGGCCGGATAAAACGCGCTGCCCGCTTTGGCCGCCAG
>JAYVST010000361.1:0-22855 GCA_043775255.1 Burkholderiales bacterium | reverse complement strand
GGCGCCGGAGCGGCAGCGTCTTTCTTTTCTTCAGCCTTGGGGGCTTCAGCGGCAGGTGCAGGTGCCGCGGCAGGAGCAGGAGCAGCGGCGGGTGCCGGAGCCGGAGCCGGAGCGGGCTTCGGTGCTTCCTGCCCGCAAGCGGCGAGCGTTGCAGCCAACACGGCTGCGAGGAGGAGGGACTTCGTCATGTGACTTCCTTTGTGAAAGTTGATTTGGAGTTGACTCTTGAACTGAAGAACTTCTTTGTTGGGAGCAGCACATTCGCGAACTTCCGCGGAAAACTTTAAGGCTCGCGAATGTTCTTCGCCCGACAAACGCGGCATTATAGTGGATTTGGCGCAAAAAGCCAAATTTTCGCCGCATCGCACCATGTCAAGTGCATGGGCGTATCAAAGGTCGTACGGAATCGGCGCAAGGATGACCGCTCAACGCCACGCCTTGCGGGGTGGGGAACCAGCCCGGTTCGGCCAACCCAGGCCTTGCTGCCCGGCGCGCTATTTCTGTGCCGCAGTGACGATGATTTCGACTACGTGTTTCGGCGTTGCCAGTTTGGCTTCAATGGTCGCCCGCGGCGGGGTGTGCCCGGGCGTGACCCATGCTTCCCAGGCACTGTTCAAGTCTCCGAACAGGCGCATGTCGGCGATGATGATCTGCGCCATCAGGATGCGTGTCTTGTCGGTGCCGGCTTCGGCCAGCAGCCGGTCGATGCTGGCGAGTACCTGTTGGGTCTGGCCAACCATGTCCTGGCTTGCGTCTTCCGCGATCTGGCCGGCCAGGTAGACGGTACCGTGATGGATGGCCATTTCGGACAGGCGCGGGCCGATATGGAAGCGATCGACTTTCATGGGTTTCCTTTGGTTCGTTTCAGGATTGCAACAAGAAGTTCCGGACCACCGCGATCTGCGCCGGGTCCATGTACATCGGCGCGTGGCCGACGGCGGGAATTTCCGCCACCTGCGCGCGTGGGCCGCGCCGCGCCATCGCGTCCACGGTGGCGCGATCGAGCATGTCGGAGAATTCGCCGCGCACCACCAGGGTGGGGCAGGTGACGGCCTCGTAAATCGGCCAGACGTCGATGTCGGCCGAACCCGTGCCTTGCGCCTTGAGCGGCGTGGCGATGGCGGGGTCGTAGTGCAGGCGAAAGCCGCTGCCGTGCGGCCTCAGGCTGGTTTCGGTGAGGCGCATCCACTGCGCGTCGCTGGTCAGGCCGAACGGGGCGCTAACGGCGCGAATGAATGCCAGGGCCGCAGCGAGATCGGGAAAGTCGGGCGTCTGTCCAAGGAATTCGGTGATGCGCTTGAGCGCCTCGGCGCGCAGGATCGGCCCGACATCGTTGAGTATCAGACGCTTGATCGGCGTGTGCGGCTGCGCCGCCAGCGCCATCCCGATCAATCCGCCCATCGAAGTGCCGATCCAGTGCACGGTGCGCGCATTCACGCGCGCCAGCAGCGTGATCATGTCGCCGACATACTGCGGGAACTGATATTGCATGGGATCGGCGAGCCAGTCGCTGCGTCCGCGCCCGGCGATGTCCGGGCATATCACCCGGTATCGGTCGCTCATGGCACGCGCCAGTTCGTCGAAGTCGCTGCCCACGCGCGCCAGTCCGTGCACGCAGACCAGCACGCGGTCGCACGTCGCATCGCCCCATTCCGAATACACCATGCGATGCAGCCCGGCGGGCGACATGCACTGCACGTCATGTTGACGAAAATTGTTCATTTGCGAGGATTCACTGGTCGGCGGCGGCCCAGGTCGCCATCAACAGTGGCGGCAACCAGACCGACGCGGGTTCGAGCGCGCTTTGCGTCGCGGCACTGCGCAACCCGGCAATTGCACGCGATTGTACGTTGATCGGATTGAGCGGCCGACCGGCATCGCGTGCGCGCATGCGCTCGATCGCCGTGTCTTCTGCAGGGCCCTGGTCGAACCAGAGCCAGCGCGCGCGAAAGAGGCGAGCCGCTGTTTCCAGGAGGGCCAGGTCAGGTGCGGCGATGGCCGCCGCGGGTCTTCGCTGCGCGCATACCCAGACGCCTGCACCATCGTGTTCCCAGACCTCATCCCAGGCGGCGACCTCGCCCGACGCGGTGCGCAGTCGAGGCGTCGCGGCGTCGCCGCCGACGCAAAACCAGGTCTCCGCTGCGCGGGTGGCGGCATAGCCGAAGCGGAGCCCATCGGCCGAGAGGCCGGCTACGGCAACGCCCAGCCTCAAGCTTCCATCCGCTGCGACCATGATCGCCTCACCGGGTGCGGCCTCGGCGCCGCCGTCGTGCGCGGCCGACTCCAGCCGGCCATTGCGGATGCTGGCGCTGCCGGAGGCCGCACCGTCGTTCCATTCGATCGAAAAAACGCATTCGGGAAAACGGGTGGACGCGGCGACGAGTTGCGGATACGGCATGCCGACGCCGGCCGCAAGGGATATCTCGAGTGGGCTTTCCTTACGCGTGATGCGCGCTGCAATGCAGCCAGGCTCGTTTCCCAGAAGTTCGATCAGGTGTTTGCCTGTGGCACGCTGCAGCCGGCGCGGTCCGTCAATCCGGACCAGCGCGCGCAGCGGCGCGGTCAGCACATCGCACTCCGTGCGGTGATCGGCCGGAGGTCTGCGACCCTGCTGCGGCGCATGCAGACGATCCGGTCATGCAGGTTGACCGTCAGATCCATACGGCCCGGCGCCAGGCGCAGCCGCGCGCCCGGCGCCGGGGCGTCGAGCGGTGCGACCGGCACGGCGTGAGGGGCTGGCGCCGGCCACTGGCTTTGCGAGGCTGACATCGAGGGTTCCGCTTGTGTTCGACAGACCGGGAGGGTACCTGAAAGCGGGCGCGTGACCGGATTTCAGCTTCATGTAATCTTGCTGCGGCACAATCGTATCTGCCGCATGGAGGGTAAGTGGAAAATTCGCTGGACCGGTGGCTGGAGGCGTCCTGGACGGCAGGCAGTGCCGGGGTCAGGCGTTGGGTCGCCGCCTTCGAGACCGACGCGCCTACCCGCGCCAGGCTGGAGTTCGCGAGCGAGCAATGGCTCGCCGCAATTCATCCGCACAATTTTCTGGCAACCAACCCTGCGGCGATCCGGCGCGCGCTCGAAAGCGGCGGCGCCAGCCTGGCCCAGGGGTTGCAGCAGCTTGCCGCCGACACCGCGCGCGGGCGTGTGGCGAACACCGATGAAGCAGCGTTCGAGGTCGGGCGCAATCTCGCCGTCACGCCCGGCGCCGTGGTGATGAAGAATTCGCTGGTCGAGCTGATCCAGTACCGCCCGGCCACCGCGACGGTCGCCGCGCGCCCGCTGCTGATCGTGCCGCCCTGCATCAACAAGTACTACATCCTCGATCTGCAGCCGGAGAATTCGCTGGTCGGCCATTGCCTGGCTGCGGGGCACACGGTATTCATGGTGTCATGGCGCAACCCGGGGGCGGCCGAAGCGCACATAACGTGGGACGATTACCTGTGCTTAGGCGTAGAGGAGACCATTGGCGCCGTGCAGGCGATCACCCGTAGCAAGACCATCAACGCACTTGGCTTCTGCGTCGGCGGCACCATTCTTGCCACTGCACTGGCGGCACTGGCGGCGCGCGGCGAACGCCCGGTCGCAAGTCTCACGCTCCTGGCGACACTGCTCGATTTCTCCGACCCCGGCCGGCTGGGCGTGTTCGTCGACCCGGTCAGCGTCGCCTTTCGCGAGGCCGTGCTGGCCGGCGGCGGCATCCTGCCGGGCAATGAACTGGCGGGCGCATTTTCCGCCCTGCGCCCGCGGGATCTGGTGTGGAACTACGTCAACAACGGCTACCTCAAGGGCGAAAAGCCCGCCGCTTTCGACCTGCTGTACTGGAATGCCGACAGTACCAATCTGCCAGGCCCGATGGTGTGCTGGTACTTGCGCAACATGTATCTCGAGAACAGGCTGCGCCAAGCGGGCGGCCTGCGCTCGCTGGGGCAGGCGATCGATCTCGGCGCTATCGACATCCCCGCCTATCTGGTCGCCGCGCGCGAAGACCACATCGTGCCCTGGCGCGGGGCGTACGCGTCCACCGGACTCTTGGGCGGGCCGGTACGCTTCGTGCTCGGCGCCTCCGGCCATATTGCCGGCATCGTCAATCCGGCGCGCAAGAACCGGCGCAGTTATTGGCGACTGGACGACGGCGTGCGTGCGCCGCCGACGGCCGACGCCTGGCTTGC
The DNA here is from genome assembly GCA_043775255.1 of Burkholderiales bacterium. Classification (GTDB taxonomy): domain Bacteria; phylum Pseudomonadota; class Gammaproteobacteria; order Burkholderiales; family JAEUOS01; genus JAEUOS01. Next base: position 18,683 of record JAYVST010000361.1, on the reverse strand, counting down.
GGCCGCGAACGAGGCGCCGGGAAGCTGGTGGACCGATTGGAGTGCCTGGCTCGCGCGTTTCGGCGCTCGCCGGGTAGCTGCGCCGACGGCGCCCGGCGACGCGAATTTTCCGCCGCTCGGCCCGGCGCCGGGGGAGTATGTCAAAGTGCGCATCTAGAAGCCTGTCGGACTTGGGGGATCGAAAGCGAAGATTGGACCCAGCGAGGTTGGTTTTTGCCGAATTCGCAGTCCCATAGCCCGGCTATGGGACAAGAAAGCGGTGAATATTGGACCGCTGCTGCCGATTTGCTCACCGACGCTCCCCAAGTCCGACAGGCTGCTAGGACGCATCCACGGATTTCAAGTCGTACGCATCACAACCAAAGGAGAAGCAACATGGCAAAAGTCGCATACGTCACCGGTGGCATGGGTGGCATCGGAACCTCACTGTGCCAGCGCCTGCACAAGGACGGCCTCACGGTCATCGCCGGCTGCGGGCCCAGCCGCGATTACAACAAATGGATTGCCGAACAGAAGGCGCTGGGCTACACCTTTTACACCTCGGTCGGCAATGTGGCAGATTGGGACTCGACGGTCGAAGCCTTCAAAAAGGTTAAGGGCGACCACGGTCCGATCGACGTGCTGGTGAACAACGCCGGCATCACGCGTGACGGCTCGTTTCGCAAGATGAGCAAGGCCGACTGGGATGGCGTGATGGACACCAATCTCAACTCACTCTTCAACGTCACCAAGCAGGTGGTCGACGACATGTGCGACCGCAGCTTCGGGCGCATCATCAATATCTCGTCGGTCAACGGCCAGAAGGGACAGTTCGGCCAGACCAACTACTCCACCGCCAAGGCCGGGATCCATGGCTTCACCATGGCGCTGGCGCTCGAACTTGCCAGCAAGAACGTGACCGTCAATACGGTCTCGCCCGGCTACGTGGGCACCGACATGGTCCGTGCGATCCGTCCGGACGTGCTTGAAAAAATTGTCGGTACGGTGCCGTTGAAACGCCTGGGCATGCCTGAAGAGATCGCGTCCATCGTCGCATGGATCGCCTCGGATGAAGGTGGCTATGCGACCGGCGCCGACTTTTCGCTCAACGGTGGCCTGCATATGGGTTGATGGGCGGCGTGAACCGGCGTTCCGCTGGTCGCGGGACCGCCGGGTCCAATGCCGATGGCATAGTGTTTTCACGGGGGCGCGATAGCGTTTTATCCGTGTAGAATCCGGCGTTCTTTTTGCAGTGCGGCATGAATTGGCGACGCGATGTCCGCGCGTCGTCGGTCCAGATGTCCGCCGTCCCGCACGAGCGGGTGCTCTGACCACGAGGTAGTGTCGCTATGGCCGAAACCCGCATCATCAAGAAGTACCCGAACCGTCGCCTCTACGACACCCAGACCAGCACTTACATCACCATCATCGATGTGAAGCAGTTGGTGCTCGATCAGGAAAACTTCAAGGTGGTCGATGCCAAGTCCGCCGAAGACTTGACCCGCGCGATCCTGATGCAGATCATCTTGGACGAGGAAGCCGGCGGCAAGCCGATGTTCTCCGCCCCGGTGCTGTCGAATATCATCAGGTTCTACGGCCATGCGATGCAGGGCATGATGGGCATGTACCTGGAGAAAAACATCCAGGCTTTCCTGGATATCCAGGAGAACATGGCCGAACAGTCCAAGGCGTTGTTCGCCGCCAATGGCAAAACGGGCGCGGCTGCGCCCAATCCGGACGCCTGGGCCCAGTTCATGAATTTCCAGGGCCCGATGATGCAGGGCATGATGAGCAACTACATCGAGCAGAGCAAGAACATGTTCCTGCAGATGCAAGACCAGTTCCAGAACCAGGCCAAGACCATGTTCAACGGCTTTCCCTTTCCAGGCGAGAGCGGCAAGAAATAGCGGCAGGCAAGAGCGGCCGCCGAAAGGGCGCCTCGCGGCGCTCTTTGTTTTTGCGCGCGCCGCGGCCGCGCGTCGCACCCGGAGAATCCATGACTGTCGATTTAGAAGCCGCCGCCCCCCCCCCGCAAGTGGGATTCGTCTCGCTCGGCTGCCCCAAGGCGCTGGTCGATTCGGAGCAAATTCTGACGCAATTGCGCGCCGAGGGCTACGGTGTCTCGCCGTCCTACCAAGGCGCCGATCTGGTGGTGGTCAACACCTGCGGCTTCATCGACTCGGCGGTGCAGGAGTCACTCGACGCAATCGGCGAGGCCCTGGCGGAAAACGGCAAAGTGATCGTTACCGGTTGTCTGGGCGCCAAGGGCGACGTGGTGAAGAAGGCTCATCCGCGCGTGCTGGCGGTGACCGGGCCGCATGCACTGTCCGAGGTGATGAGCGCGGTGCATCTGCACCTGCCCAGACCGCACGACCCGTTCACCGACCTGGTGCCGCCGCAGGGCGTGAAGCTGACGCCGAAACACTACGCCTACCTCAAGATATCCGAGGGATGCAATCATCGCTGCACCTTCTGCATCATTCCCTCGATGCGCGGCGACCTGGTCAGCCGCGACATCGGCCTGGTGCTGCGTGAGGCGGAAAACCTGGTCCGTGCGGGCGTGCGCGAATTGCTCGTGATCTCGCAGGACACGTCCGCCTACGGTGTCGACGTGAAGTACCGCACCGGATTCTGGAACGGGCGGCCGGTAAAGACGCGCATGCAGGACCTCGCGGTCGCCCTTGGAGAGCTGGGTGTGTGGGTGCGGCTGCACTACGTGTACCCCTATCCGAGTGTCGACGGCGTGATCCCGCTGATGGCCGAAGGCAGGCTCCTGCCCTACATCGACGTGCCGTTCCAGCATGCCAGCCAGCGCATTCTCAAGCTGATGCAGCGGCCTGCCTCGGGCGAACGCAATCTCGAGCGTATCGAGGCCTGGCGGCGGGCCTGCCCGGACATCACGATCCGCTCTACCTTCATCGCCGGCTTTCCCGGTGAAACCGAGGCCGAGTTTCGCGAGTTGCTCGAATTCGTCGAAGCCGCGCAGATCGACCGCGCCGGCTGCTTTGCCTATTCGCCGGTGGCGGGGGCCGCAGCCAATGCGCTGCCCGGCCCGCTGCCCGAAGCCGAACGCGAGGCGCGCCGCAGCGAATTCATGAAGGTGCAGGAAAGGGTTTCGAAAAAACGCCTGGCGCGCAAGGTCGGCAAGACCGTCAAGGTGTTGATCGATACGGTCAATGACGACGGCGCGGTGGCGCGCTCGAGCGCCGATGCGCCCGACATCGACGGCAGCGTGTTCATTGAATTGCCGCAGCGGCGCGGCGATCAGGCGAAGCTCAAGGTCGGCGAATTCGTCAATGTGCGCGTGACCGGGAGCGATGCGCACGACCTGTGGGGGCGCCTGACGGCTTGAGCGCCGTCGGGTCCCAAGCGCGTGCCTGCGGCGCCTGTCGTCATTCCGGAGGTCGAGTTCGAGATCAGCGCGATCCGCGCCGCCGGCGCCGGCGGGCAGAACGTCAACAAGGTTTCGAACGCGGTCCACCTGCGCTTCAACGTGCATGCGTCCTCGCTGCCGGACGACATCAAGAGTCGCCTTCTCGCGTTGTCCGACCAGCGCATCACCGCCGAAGGCGTGGTGGTCATCAAGGCGCAGACACAGCGCAGTCTGGAAAAAAACCGCACCGATGCGATTGCGCGCCTGCATGAACTGGTGCAGGGCGTAGCCGTCGCACCGCGGGTGCGCCGTGCCACCAAGGCGACTCGGGCCTCGCAGAAAAAGCGTGTTGAATCGAAAGTCCGGCGCGGACAGGTCAAGGCCCTGCGCGGCAGGGTGAACGAATGAGCGCGCCCGGCGCGGATGGCGCATTCGACGCCGCTGCACAGCCGCAGCAGGTCGTCGCCGCCACCAGGAATTGGCTTGTGCGCGCCGTGATCGGCTTGAACCTGTGCCCGTTCGCCAAAGCGGTGCACGTCAAGGAACAGATTCGCTATGCGGTGAGCAGGGCGCACACGCCGCAGGCCTTGCTCCACGACCTCGCGCGCGAATTGCGGTTTCTGGCCGACGCCGATCCGCACGACTGTGACACCACGCTTCTGATCCATCCGCACGTGCTGGCCGATTTTCTCGACTACAACGACTTTCTCGACTTGGCCGATGCCGCCGTCCTGGAACTCGGTCTTGAGGGTGTGTTGCAGGTGGCAAGTTTTCACCCCGACTACCAGTTCGCCGAGACGGACGCAAACGACGTTGCCAACTGCAGCAACCGCTCGCCCTATCCGACCCTGCACCTGCTGCGCGAAGACAGCATCGACCGCGCCGTCGAAGCGTTTCCGCAGGCCGATAGCATTTACGAGGAAAACATTCGCACCCTGCGCCGACTCGGGATGAAGGGCTGGCGCGCGTTGATGGATGCGCCTTCGCGCGGCGATTTGGCATGAACCCGGATCCCCTGCAATGATTGCCGGGGTGTCGAAATATCGCCGTTGCGCTACTCGCGTACAGCCCTCGAATAGGTGCCGTCGAAGGCCTTGCCGCATGTCTGCGTGGCCGTCAGTGTGGCGTCGTCGCCGTCGAATGCGATGTCGAATTCGCAGCCTTCGGACAAGCCTGCGTCGGTTGCGGGCGATGCCGGCGAAAAGCGGATCGAGATGCGCGCGCCGGTTGCATGTGCGGCGTCGGCCGCGCTGGAAACCGTGGTCGCGCGCGCGGCGGCGCGCCACGCAAGCGCCGCGACGGCATCCGCCAGGCCACGCAATTCCAGCGCGTCCGGCCGACGCAAGTCCGCCTCGGCTTCGAAATGCGCGGTGCTGCGGCCGGGGCCTTCGCGCTGGTAGCGCCCTTCAAAGCGAAAAAACCGGTGGTCGAGCCAGGCGAGGTGATTGCGGTAGTCGTGCGCCAGCGCCTCGACGCTGGTTTCATACAGTCCGCGCGAGCGACGCCACCGGATGTGGCGCTCGCGCACATGCGCATACTGCAGCGGGGTGAGGCCGCGAATGCGATCACCATAGGCGTTCCATACCTGCTGATCTAAGCGCGACAGTTCGCTGTCCGCGCAGATGGTGCGATTGAGTTTGCTGCGCGCGCGCTGGCAATCGAAGCCGGCAGCGGCACATGCGAGCGGCAGCGCCAAGAGGACAGCCAATGCGGTGCGTGCCCGGGGCTTCATGCCGACATCAGAGCCTTGATTTTTGCGCGATCAGGCCGCGCGACGACGCCGCGTTCAGTGACGAGCGCGCGCACCAGCGAGGCCGGCGTGACGTCGAACGCCGGGTGGGCAGCCAACATGCCTGCGGGCGCCCACTGCAGGCCGCCGAAACCGGTCACCTCGGCGCTGCTGCGTTCCTCGATCGGGATCGATGCGCCGGTTCTGGTCGCCATATCGATGGTCGAAAGCGGGCAGGCCACGTAGACCGGAATGCGGTGCGCGCGTGCCAGCACCGCCAGGCCATAGGTGCCGATCTTGTTGGCGACGTCGCCATTGGCGGCCACGCGATCGGCTCCGACGATGACCGCATCGACGCAGCCGCGCTGCATGAAGTGCGCCGCCATGCTGTCGGTGATGAGGGTGCAGGGAATGCGGTCTTGCATCAGCTCCCAGGCGGTCAGTCGCGCGCCCTGCAGGAACGGACGGGTCTCGTCGACCCATACCTGGGCGATCTTCGCGCGCGCCGCCCGGATCACGCCAAGCGCGGTGCCGTAGCCGGCGGTGGCGAGCGCGCCGGCATTGCAATGGGTGAGCACGCGCGCACCGCGCGGCAGCAGGGCCGCGCCGTGCCGCCCGATGGCACGATTGGCGGCGATGTCGTCGGCATGCAGGCGGCGCGCCGCGCGGTCGATCGCCTTGCACAATCCGGCGCCGTCGCGCGCCCCGTTCTCGATGACCGCCTTGATGCGGTCGAGCGCCCAGAACAGGTTGACGGCCGTCGGCCGGCTGGCCGCAAGTATCGGGATGGCGCGAAGCAATCGTTCGCTTGCCGCGCCCTTGGAAAGCCCGCGCCAACGTGTCGCTTCCAGCGCCATGCCGTAGGCGGCCGCAACGCCGATTGCCGGGGCACCCCGTACCACCATGTCGCGAATCGCCGCGGCCACCCCTGCAGCGCCGGCCTTGGTCCCGTAGCGTTTCCATGTCACACGTCGCGGCAGGACGCGTTGGTCGATCAATTCAAGGATCGGCGACGGTCCGGGCAGCCAGCGCAGGGCAACCGGTTCAGTCATGTGCAAGGGCAACATAGGGGGCTAGTTGCCGGTGAAATCCTGCGCCGACATCAACATGGTCGATGCCGCCGAAGGCTTCGATGATCGCTGCGGGCTTGAGCCGGTCGCTCGCCTGCACGATCAGCCCGAGAAAGCCCGGTTGGTCGAACAGGCGCGCGACCGCAGGGTCGCCGTCGAGGCCGGCAACGGCGGCACCAGCGGCCAACAGGCCGGAAATCGCTTCGGCGCGCGCGCAGGCGCGGTCGATCACATGCACTTCACCGGCACGCGGCAGCGTGCGCGCGACGCGCGCCTCGAAGCCCGCATACTCGACTTCGGCGCTGCGCATAAGGCCGGCGCCGATGGTGGCATAGCCGCCCAGCGCCGCCGCGCGCACCATGATCGCGGCATCGTGGACGAATACGGCTGCGGCCATGTCGGCATGTCGTTTGGTGACGCCGAAGGCGACCAGGCCAAAAGCCGGATCGAGAACGACGCGCGGGGCACAGTCGAGGGCTTCCGCGCCGTCGAGATACGCGCGATAGGCTGTCGCGAAGGCGTCGACGTCGCTCCCGATTTGGGGTACGCGTTTGGTCCAGATCGCATGGCCCGGCGTGGAGGGTCCCTGCGCGGCAAGCGTTGCGAGGTCGGTGCGGCGCACGAAGGCGTCGATGAAAGCACTGCCGCGGCGCGTACCGACCAGTTTGCGGCCGGCCACCCGGCCAGCCGCGTCGCGCAGGCGGGCAATGGTCATCAGCGCGACCGCGTCCAGGCGTCCAGCCGGCCCTGTCGATGCGTCACCAGGTCGCCCATCTTCCACGAACTGCGGCGCGCCCTGCGCGGCCAGATACCGTTCGGCGCACTCGGCCATGGCCAGCATGCGCTCGCAGGCTTCATCGGCGTCGCGCCCGCAGGTGAGTGCACCGTGATGCGCCAGCACCAGCCCGCGCGCCTGGTGCGGATCGGCGCGCCGCCAGGTGTCGACGCACGCGCGCGCCAGGTCCACGCCTGAATGGCGATAGGGCACCACCGGCGCTGCCGCGCCGAAGGCCGCGTCAAGATGATGCGCCGCGCCGACCGTATTGGCGATCGCCAATACGGCGGCCGCATGGGTATGGATCACGTGCGTGGCCGGCAGTCCGGCGTGCATCAAGGTTTCGATCGACGGGCGCGGCGTCGGGCTACGCAGTACATGCGGCGCCAGGGCGTCGTACATGGCGCGGTTGTTGGGCAGATCGGCATCGAGCAGGGCGCGCACCGGCGCGAGCGCCAGCGGGGTGTAGTCGTTTTCGGTCACACAGGCCAGGTCCGCGCCGCTGCCCTTGACGTACAGGACCTGGTGCGTGCCGTCGGTCACCTTGACCGAGGTGTTGCCGCCGCCGAACATGACAAGCGCGGGATCGGCGCCCACCCGGCGCGCCACCCGCACGGCAGCGGTGAGGTCGGCAGACGCACCGGGCGCTGTCGCGTACGAGAGGGTAGGTTGGGCATCGGGCACGCGGGATCCAGAAAAAAGGCAGCGGCGAGCGGCCGATTATAATTCGTGAGTGACAGTCTTTTCTTCCGTGCGCGCGCTGCGGGTTGCCACCGGCTCGTGGGATGTGCTTGGCGCGCAGGCACGCATGGTGCGCCAGGCCGTTTTCGTGGTCGAGCAATCGATCGCCGATGCAGACGAATGGGACCAGTGGGACGCGCTTTCGCTGCATGCCATCGCGCGTGACGGCGACGGCAAGGCGGTCGGCACCGGACGCCTGTTGCCCGTCGCCTTCAACCCGGTGGCGCCGCAGGTCGGGCATATCGGCCGCATGGCGGTGCTGGCAAGCGCGCGCCGGGCCGGTGTCGGCAGCTTCATCCTTGCCGATCTGATGCAGGCAGCACGCGAGTGCGGCATGACCGCCATCGAACTCAATGCGCAAACGCGCGTGACGGCGTTTTACGCACGCCATGGGTTTGCGGTCTTCGGGTCCGGATTTGACGAAGTCGGCATCGCGCACGTGCAGATGCGCGCGGCACTTAGGGCGGCGTAGTCGGCATTGCAATTCATCGACTACCCATGGTTCTACGCCGCTGCGAAACTCGGTATTGCGCTGGTGTTGGCGCCCCTTGTGCCCGCAGGCATCTGGCTGGGCATGTGCTTGCAGGGTAAATTCACCAGCGACCAGTTCAATCTTTTCGGGCAAAGCTGCATTTTCATGACCGGCATCAAGCTTCTGTATGACGGCTTGCGCAACCTTGGGGTGTTCTAGATGACAACGACCGTATCGCAGAGCGCCCGGCGCGACGCCTCGATCATGGGCATGGTCGGCATGGCGCATGCGTTTTCGCATTTCTTCCAGCTGGCGATGCCGGCGGTGTTCCTGGCTCTGCGCCAGGATCTGGACTTGTCGTTCACCGCGCTGGGCATGGCGGCCACGGTGTTCTACCTCACCTCGGGCGTGTGCCAGACCATCGCTGGTTTCGCGGTCGACCGTTTCGGCGCCCGGCGCATGCTGTATCTGGGGCTGGGACTGATGTCCGGCGGGGTCGGCATGATGGGCCTGGCGCCCAATTTCGCCGTGCTCCTCGCCTGCACGGTGGTCGCAGGCCTCGGCAACAGCATGTTCCATCCGGCCGACTACGGGATTCTCAATGCCAGCATCAGTCCGCAGCGCCTGGGGCCGGCGTTCAGCGTGCATGGCATCACGGGCAACATCGGCTGGGCATTGGCGCCGCCGGTCATGACCGCCTTCTCGCTCTGGTTCGGGGGCTGGCGCGGCGCGCTTCTGGGCGCCGGCGCGCTCGGACTGGCAGCCTTGTGGGCGGTGCATGCGCGCCGCGATCTGTTCGCGCCCTTGCCCGAGGACAGCGGCACGGCTGCGGCGCCGGTGTCGGGCAATCCGGCCGTCCTGCTTTCGATGCCCATCCTGATGTGCTTTCTGTTCTTTCTTTTTCTGGCGGCGGGCCTGATCGGCATCCAGACCTTCGGCATTCCCACCCTCAACCAGATCTACCATCTGTCGCCGCAACTCGCGGCAATCGCGCTGACCACCTTTCTTCTCGCCAGCTGCGCCGGCGTGCTGGCCGGCGGCCTGGTGGCGACCCGAACCAGCCGGCATGAGCATGTCGCGGCTGCCGGCATGGCCGCGGCAGCAGGCTTCTTGGCGCTCATCGCCGCCGCGCCCTTGCCGCACTGGGGAGTACTGTTCGCCTTAGCCGCCGCCGGCTTTTGCTCGGGGCTGACCAATCCCTCGCGCGATCTCATCGTGCGCGCCGCCGCGCCCAAGGGCAGCACGGGCAAGGTCTACGGATTTGTCTATTCGGGACTAGACGCAGGTTCGGCGGTGGCGCCCCTGATGTTCGGTGCGCTGCTCGATCACGGCAATCCGGCAGGCGTGATTTTCGGCGCGACCGCAGCCTGGTTGGCGTCCATCGTCACGATCTACCTGATGAAATCGTCGACCCAGCGGCGCGCCACTGCTTAAGCTTGCGCGTGCGGCGTGGCGCTACATCTTTATCGGTTTGAAATTAATAGAGAAAAATGTATGATTAACGAAAAATCGGCTTAGGATTACGTGAAAGTCACTTTTCACCAGCTTGAAGTGTTCGAGTGCGTCGCGCGCCGCCTCTCGTTCACCCGTGCGGCCGAAGAGTTGTCGCTTTCGCAACCGACGGTCTCGGCGCAGATGCGCTCGCTTTCCGAAGAAGTCGGCCTGCCCCTGTTCGAGCAGATCGGCAAATCGATCAGCCTGACCGACGCCGGGCGCGAGTTGCTGGCCGCCTCGCGCGGGGTGTTCGATACCTGGTCGCGTTTCGAGATGACCATCGCCGACCTGCGCGGCTTGAAGCGCGGCCTGTTGCGGGTGGCCTGCGTGACCACCGCCAAATACTTCGTGCCGGCGCTACTGGGTCCGTTCTGTGAAAACTATCCGGAAGTCGATATCCGCCTTGAAATCGCCAACCGCGAGGCGCTGGTGGAGCGTCTGCGCGCCAACGCCGACGATCTCTACATCATGATGCTGCCGCCGGACGAACTCGATGTCGAAAAGACGCCGTTTCGCGAAAATCCGCTGGTGATGGTGGCGCCGGCCGGTCACTCGCTGGCAGGCCGCGCGGGCATCACCTTAAAGCGCATGCGTGAAGAACGTTTCATCATGCGTGAACCGGGGTCTGGCACGCGTATCCGCACCGAACGGTTCTTCTCCGAAACCGGGTTCGTCCCGCGCGTGCGCATGGAACTGGCCAGCAACGAAGCGATCAAGCATTCGGTCGCGGCCGGTCTGGGCGTGTCGGTCCTTTCACGCCACGCGCTTGACGTGGAACCTTCGCTGGACGGCCTGACTGTCCTCGATGTCGAGGGGTTTCCCCTGGCCGACGACTGGTATTTCGTCCACCTTCGCGGCAAGCGCATGTCGGTGGTGGCACGCGCGTTTTATGACCACTTGGTCGTCGAGGCGGCGCGTTTCTCACGTGCGCCTGTAGGCCTGCCCGCACGCGGGAAAACCAGCGTCTGACCTGCTGTGGGAGTGAGAATTAAGAAGTTTTTTGCAAAAACCTATTGACATTTGTTTTTTAGTTGAATATTATCTATACATCACTCAACACGAGCAGGCGCAACCCGGCCTGATGCGTGTCAAGGGGAGTAGCTTCCAAACCGACCTTCGGGTTCGGTGCGGCAGGCGATCCGTCAATACGAGGCACTTCAAAAGTGTCTCCGGGTCGTCCGGCAGGCGTGAATGCGCCTGTGAGCGAGACCTTGGCGACCGGCAGGTCGGCAAGGGATCGCGTCCTCCCTTTCCTCACTGCACACGTCGCGGGTCTTCTCCCCTCAATCGACGCGTCTCGGAGGTTACATGGACATTTTTTCGATGCAGTTCCTGGCAGCGCTTGGAGCGATCATCCTGATCGATCTGGTGCTCGCCGGCGACAACGCTATTGTCATCGCGCTGGCCGCGCGCGGGCTGCCCAAGCACCTGCGGAAGAAGGCCATTGTCTGGGGGACCGTGGGCGCCATTGCGGTGCGGTCGGCGATGACGGTAGTGGTGGTGTGGCTGCTCAAGATCCCCGGCCTGCTCCTGGTCGGCGGGGCGCTTCTGGTGTGGATCGCATTCAAGTTGCTCAAGCCCGCCGATCATGGTGGAGACGGCGCGCACGTCGGCGCCACCAGTTTCTGGACGGCGATGAAAACCATTGTCATCGCCGACGCGGTCATGGGGCTGGACAACGTGCTGGCTGTCGCCGGGGCCGCCCACGGCAGTTTTCTGCTGGTGGTTCTGGGGCTCCTGATCAGCATTCCGATCGTGGTTTGGGGCAGCACACTCATTCTCAAATGGGTGGACAGGTTCCCGGCCATCATGTATCTCGGCGCGGCAGTCCTGGCCTGGACGGCGGTCAAGATGATGCTGAGCGAACCGCTGGTCAAGGAGTTCGTCGAGCCCTTCAAGGCTTGGTCGTGGGTTGCCTACATTCTCGCCGTCGGTGGCGTGGTGGGCGCGGGTTACTTGTTCAATCGCAACGCAAAAAGGAGCAATGACATGGTCTCTCTCACCATCGACGGCCCGGCCGTGGCCGATTCCAAAACCGCGCAGGGCGCCGGGCGTGCCCAAGTCGCCGGCGGCATCCTGTTGCCGGTCAATGCGCAGCCCGAGTCGCGCACTGCGGCAGCGCACCTGGCCGCCACATTGTCCGGTTCCCCAGCGGCTCACGTGCATCTGCTGCATGTCGCGCCGCTCATCCACAAGCACATCGCACGCATGCTGCCGCGCGCGGCCAAGCGCCGCTTTGTCGAGGATCGCGCGGCCGCCGCGGTCGAGCCGATCCGCCGCCTGCTCGAAATCTCGGGCGTCGCCACCACGGTGCATGTGACTAGTGCACTTGATGTGGCCGCCGAAGTGCTGGCTGTCGCAGCACGCGAGAAATGCTCGCGCATCGTCATGGGCGCCACGCGCAAGAGCACACTGGTGCGCACCCTCACCAACTCGGTGACCGGGCGCGTCATGGCCGGCGCCGCGATTCCGGTCGAGGTCGTGGCCGGACGCGATGCGCCGCTGTGGCAACGCATCGGCGTGCCGGCCAGTGTCGGCCTGGCGATGGCGGCGCTGTTGATCGAACTCGACTGAAGATCGAGCTCGACAGAAGTACGGCCCGGCGCAATGCCGGGTTGCAACAACCTTTTTCTCCTTCCCCAGCGTTTTGAACGCTCCCGGTAGCACCGGGAGCGTGGGGCGGGACTTTGTCTTTTCGATGACTGTCCGGCTTTTCAAGACCGGGAAAGCGAGGGGGCGTGTTGTCCCTAATGCGCTGGAACCAAGCAGGGCCTTCCTTTCTCATACAAATAATCAAATGAAGCTATGCATGTGGATTTAATGAAACCATTTGAACATTGCCGTACAAGCGCAACCTCATGGCATTTCGCAAGCATCGTCGTCGCAATTGGCCTGGCTTTTGGAGCGGCGCATGCGCAAACCGGCGTCGTGCCTACAGTCGTGCCGCCATCGTCGGATCTGCGGCCGGCAGCGCGTGCCGCAGTTTCCGCATTCATGCTGGAAGACCTGCTCGTCCTGGCACGACGCGACCATCTCCTGCTGCAGTCGGCGCGCGCGCAAGCGCTGGCCGTGCGCGCCGGCGTCACCACTGCCGGCGCCTATCCGAACCCCGAGATCGAGGTTCTTGGCGGCTCGCATCGCCCCCGTGTGAGCGGCGGCCAGGGGGGCGCCGGCTCTACCTTTTCGATTTCGCAGCGCATTGAAAGGCCGGCCTTGCGCAGCGCGCGTGTCGAGGCCGCGACCGCCGGCGCGCAAGCCGCCGAGATCAGTGTCTGGGTGGCCGAGAACAATCTTGTCGCCGAGATCAAGTTCCGCTTTTTCGAGGTCCTGCGTCGCCTGGAGGATCAAGACGCGGCGCGCGAAGACCTGGCGCTGACCGAGCAGATTCGCGAGCGCATCCGCATCCGGCAACGCGTTGGCGAAGCGCCGCGCTTCGACCTGATTCGCGCCGACACCGAGGTTGCGCTCGCGGCCAAGCAGATTACGCTCGCTCTGGCGCGAGTGGCCGAGGCGAAGGCGAACCTGCGCCAGGCGGTAGGGGCAGGACTGCCCGAGACGTTCACCCTGATCGGCGACTTCTACCGCAAGACGCCGCAGGCGGACTACGCGGCCTTGCGCGACGCGGTCCTGGCCGCCAATCCCGAGATCAAGCGTGCGCTCGCTGAACTGGGACGCGCGCAAAAGCAGATCGAGGTCGAGCGCGCCCTGGTGGCGCCTTCGGTTGCGTTGAGGCTGGTGCAGGAAAGCGATCCCGAAATGCGCAACCTGCGCGGCGGTATCGCGCTCGGCATTCCGTTGTGGGATCGCAGGCAGGGACCGATCGACGAAGCGCGCGCGCTGGCCATCCGCAGCCGCACCGATTCCGAATTGCGCCGCTTCGTTCTGACGCAGGCCTTCGAGGCCGGCTGGCAACAATACCAGGCGGCCTTGCAGGCGGTGCAGGCACTCGAGGGCGGCATCCTGCAGCAGGCGCGCACGGTGGTGGAGATCGCCGAGGCGGCCTACCGCTTCGGTGAGCGCGGCATCCTCGAATATCTCGACGCGCGCCGGCAGTTTCGCCTGGTGCGGGCCGATCTGATCGCGGCACGTTTTGAACTTCACGCAGCCAAGGCCGAACTCGAGCGTCTGGCTGCCAGCGACATCAAGGGCGAATAAGCGATGAAACCTGTTTTCCATTCCGGCATGGCCGCATTCGGCATGCTCGTACTGGCGTTGACCGCCTGCGGTGACAAGCAAAGCCCCGCCGCCGGCCGTGCGGACGCGAAACCAGCCGTCAAGGCCGCAACCGCCGCGCCGTCTGACCCGCTCAGCGTGGGCCTGGTGACGGACCTGGCCGCCCTGGTCAAGCTGGGCCCGCTGCCGGAACTGGAGGTGGCGGAGACCCTGCGTATCGCCGGTCGGCTCGAAGTCAACGGCTACAAGACCGCCCGTATCGGCGCCCCGGTTACCGGCCGCATCAGCGATATTCGCGCAGTGCTCGGGCAGGAAGTGCGGCAGGGTGAAATGCTGGCCGAAATCAATAGCCAGGAAACGATCGCCGCGCAACTCGCGTTTCTCAAGGCCCATTCGGCCGAGCAACTCAACGCCCGCGCGGTCGAGCGCGCGGAGTTGCTGCTGTCGGCCGGTGTCATCGGCTCGGCTGAACTGCAGCGGCGCCAGAGCGAACTGGTGGTGGCGCGGGCGGAAAAGCGCGCCGCCACCGATCAGTTGCGGGTGCAGGGCATTTCCAGCAAGGCGATCGCCCAGCTCGAAGCGACCGGCAAGCTGATCGTCGCCGTGCCGATCGGCGCCACTCAGGCGGGTACGGTGATCGAGCGCAAGATCGCCTTGGGGCAGGTGGTGCAGCCTTCCGATTCGCTCTTCGTGGTCTCCGATCTACGCTCGGTGTGGGCGATCGCCGAAGTGCCGGAGCAGGAGGCCGATCTGGTCGCGCGCGGCCAGCGGGTCGAGATCGAAATTCCTGCGATCGGCGGCGTAAAGCGGGCCGGCAAAATTGTCTATGTCGCCGATGTCGTCAACCCCGAGACCCGCACGGTGCGGGTCGGGGTTGACCTCGAGAATCCGGGCAAGCTGTTGAAGCCGGCCATGCTGGCGACCATGTTCGTCGAGCGCCGCGTGGCCAGGCGTAGCGTGGTGCCGGCCGCCGCCGTGGTGCGCGAGAACGACGCCGATCATGTTTTCCTGCAGACCGCGCCTGGCATCGTGCGCCTGACGCGGGTCAAGCTGGGCCCGGAAAGGAACGGTGTGCGCGTACTGCAGGAACCCTTGCCGGCCCACCAGGCGGTGGTGCTCGAAGGCGCCTTCCATCTCAATAACGAGAGGCAAAAGCGCGCTCTCGAGAAATCGTAGGCGGCTGCAGCCGCAAAGAAAAAAATCATGATTGAAGGACTGATACGTTGGTCGCTTGAGCAGCGCATTCTGGTCGCGGTGCTGGCCGTGGCCTTGCTCGTGGCCGGAGGCTTCGCCACCAAGCGCCTGTCGGTGGACGCGTTTCCCGATGTCACCAACATCCAGGTGCAGGTCGCCACCGAAGCGCCGGGCCGCCCGCCCACCGAAGTCGAGCGTTTCGTCACCGTGCCGATCGAGATCGCGATGACCGGGTTGCCGGGCTTGACCGAGATGCGCTCGCTCAATCGCAACGGCCTATCCATCGTGACCCTGGTGTTCACCGACAAGACCGACGTGTACTTCGCCCGCAACCTGGTGCTGGAGCGCCTGATCGAGGTGCGCGGCAGCCTGCCCGCAGACGTAACGCCTGTGCTGGGCGCAGTATCCACCGGGCTGGGCGAGGTGTTCCAGTACACGCTGGAGCATCCGTCCGATCGCGGCCCGGACGGCAAGCTGAAAAAACTATCGGTGGCCGAACTCACCGAGCGCCGCACCGTTCAGGACTGGGTGGTGCGGCCGATGCTGCGCAGCATCTCCGGGGTGGCCGAGATCAATTCGCAGGGCGGCTACAGCAAGCAGTACCAGGTGCTGGTGAACCCGGACCGCATTCGCTACTACGGACTGTCGATCAAGGACGTGTATGGCGCGGTTGCGCGCAACAACGCCAACAGTTCCGGCGGTGTGCTGCCCGCATCGGCCGAGCAGTCTCTGATTCGCGGCACGGGGCTGATCGGATCGCTCGACGACATCCGCAACATCATGTTGAAGGAGGTGCGCGGTACCCCGATCTACGTGAAGGATGTGGCCGAGGTGCGTTTCGGCACCGAGGTGCGGCAGGGCGCGTTGATCAAGAACGGCGAGACCGAGGCCGCCGGCGGCATCATCCAGATGATCCGCGGCGGCAACGCCCGCGATGTCGTCACCCGCATCAAGGCCCGCGTCGCGGAGATCAACCAGAAGCAGATGCTGCCCGGCGGATTGCAGATCGTCGCCTTCTACGACCGCACCGACTTAGTCGATTCTGCCATGGCGACGGTTGCCAAGGTATTGGCCGAAGGCGTGTTCCTGGTGGTCGTGATCCTGCTGATCTTCCTGGGCGACCTTCGTTCCTCGATCATCGTGGTGGCCACCCTGGTGCTCACGCCGCTTCTGACTTTCATGGCGATGAACCGGATCGGCCTGTCGGCCAACCTGATGTCCCTGGGCGGGCTGGCGATCGCCATCGGACTGATGGTCGACGGCTCGGTGGTGGTGGTGGAGAACGCGTTCGCGCGGCTGGGCGATCCGGCCAACCAGGGCGAGCCGAAGGCGCGCGTGATTCTGAAAGCCGCAACCGAGGTCGGCAAGCCGGTGCTCTACGGCGTGGGCATCATCATCCTGGTGTTCCTGCCGCTGTTGTCGCTGGAGGGCATGGAAGGCAAGATGTTCGGCCCGCTGGCGCTTACCATTGCCATCGCGCTCACGGTCTCGCTGATCCTGTCGTTCACCCTGACGCCGATGCTCTGCTCATACCTGCTCAAAGGGGGCGCCGAGCATGACACCTGGTTGTTGCGCAAGCTCAAGGCGCCCTACCTGAAGATGCTCGATACCTGTGTCGCCAATCCGAAGAAGGTCGTGCTGGCCGCCGTCGGCGCACTGGTCGGCAGCCTGGCGCTGGTGCCGCTGTTGGGCACCGCTTTCATTCCGACCATGCAGGAAGGATCGATTACGCCGGTGATTGTGCGGGTGCCGAAAATCTCGCTCGACGAATCGATCAAGATGGAAACTGCGGCGATGAAGTCCATCATGAGCGTGCCCGAGGTCACGATGGTGGTTTCGCGCCTGGGGCGCGGCGAGTCGCCCGCCGACCCCGGCCAGCCGCATGAATCGGACCCGATCGTCACGCTCAAGCCGCGCGACGAATGGCGCAAAGGATTCGTCCAGGAAGACATAGCCAACGAGATCCGCGACAAATTGAAGAACCTGCCGGGTGTTGAGCTGGCGATCAGTCAGCCGATCGCCGCGCGCGTCGACGAGATGGTTTCGGGCGTGCGCTCGCAGGTTGCGATCAAACTCTTCGGCGACGAACTCGCCGTCCTCAAGGAGCGCGGCGACGCCATCGCCCGCGTGCTGACCTCGATTCGCGGCTCGACCGACTTGCGTGTCGAACGGGTGTCCGGGCAGGAATACCTCACGATCGCCATCAACCGCGCGGCTATCGCGCGCGTCGGCATCAATGTCGAAGACGTAAACGACATGATCGAGATCGCGCTCAAGGGACGCGATGCCACCCTCGTCTACGAGGGCGAGCGTCGCTATGTCGCCGTGGTGCGGTTCCCCGAAGCGTACCGTGCCAACATCGAGTCGATCTCCAACATCCTGCTCACCGCGCCCTCGGGCGCGGTGGTGCCGCTCAAGGACTTGGCCGAGATCACGTTGGCCGACGGACCGGCGCAGGTATCGCGCGAATCGGCCAAGCGCCGCCTGGTGATCGGCGCCAATGTCCAGGGACGCGATCTCGGCGGCTTCGTCGCCGAAGCGCAGGCGCGCATCGCCGCCGAGGTTCCCCTGCCGGAAGGCTACTATCTGGCCTGGGGTGGCCAGTTCGAGAACATGGAGCGCGCGATGAGCCGGCTGATGGTGATCATCCCCATCACCATCGGCGCGATCTTCTTCCTGCTCTTCATGCTTTTCAAGTCGGTGCGCTATGCTACCTTGGTGATCACCGTGCTGCCGCTGGCTTCCATCGGCGGCCTGGTCGGGCTGTTTGTCAGCGGTGAGTACCTGAGCGTGCCGGCCGCAGTCGGCTTCATCAACCTGTGGGGCATCGCGGTATTGAATGGCGTGGTGCTGGTGAGTTTCATCCGCCAGTTGCGCGAACAGGGCATCGATCAATTGCATGCCGTCATCGAAGGTTGCACCCATCGGTTCCGGCCGGTGATGATGACCGCCGCAGTGGCGATGCTGGCGCTGATCCCGATGCTGATTTCCACCGGTCCGGGATCGGAAGTCACGCGCCCGTTGGCGGTGGTGGTGATCGGTGGGTTGTTTTCGTGCACCGCACTTACGTTGCTGGTGGTGCCGGTGCTGTATCGCTGGTTCGAGGAAAAGCAGGCGAAAGAGGCTTGAAGATGAAGAAAATCACCGCGATTGTGCGACCGGTCCGGCTCGAGGCCTTGCGTAGCGCACTCAGGCGTCTGCCGGATTTTCCCGGCATGACCGTCAGCGATTGCAGCGGCATGACCGCGCCGGATCGCCTGGGTGAACAGCGCGATCCCTTGGTCGATTTCTCCAGCAAGGTGCGTATCGAGGTCGTGGCAGATGACGTGCCGGCCCGGCTGATCATCGACACCATCCGAGCCTATGCGGCTACCGGGCACGTGGGAGATGGCCTGGTTTGGGTGACTCCGGTCGAGGAAATGTGGCGCCTGAGTCCCGGCAGCATGCAAGCGGGCGACCGCGCTTGAGCATCGACCCGGTCATCCTGTTTTTCCTGCTCGGCATCATCGCGCGCGTAGTCAAGTCCGACCTGCGCCTGCCTGAGCCGATCTATGAGGCGCTATCGGTCTATTTGCTGCTGGCGTTGGGCTTGAAGGGCGGGATGGAACTGGCGCGCCATCCACTGGCCACCCTGGTACCGCAAACCTTGGCGGTGATCGCCCTGGGCTGCGTGTTGCCGGTGC
>JAYVST010000360.1:0-9301 GCA_043775255.1 Burkholderiales bacterium | reverse complement strand
TTCCAGCGTTGCTTTTGACAGCGTGCGACGATTTCCGGGGCCGATCCGGTTTCGACGTGGGTTACAAAGCAGTGAGGGCATGCCGAGGGCTGGTCACCTCGTAAATCCAACCGGAAAACCACAAACGCGAACGACGAGCGTTTTGCTCTCGCAGCCTAAAAAACTAGCGAAGCCGCTACACCGATGCTTCCTTCGATCGGAGTGAGCCTTAAAAACTCACGGTAGCGTCATATAGAGGGAATCGGTTTGCGTCGGGTTACTTGGCGCACGCTTAAATCTAGGTGACTCGCCACCGTCCGGCCTGCCTGTTGGCTAAGTCGGTGGTTAAACAAAATAGACAGGCTACGCATGTAGAACTTGCTGTAGCGGACTTGCGGACGGGGGTTCAATTCCCCCCGGCTCCACCAACAAGCAGTACAAGAAAGTCCGAAGAAATACTCGAAGCCCGCGACTCTTTATTGAGATCGCGGGCTTCTTGTTTGCCATCGTCCCGATCAGCCCAATCACATGCTTGTGTCTATCGCATGTGCCATCGCGTACTACCTGCGCGAAAAGTCCGAAGCGGCGGCACTCGGGTTCATTGACGCCCTGGAACATGCATACACGCACATCAGCCGTCACCCCGCGACCGGTTCGCCCCGCCATGCGCAGGATTTGAATCTTCCAGGGGTGCGCTTCTGGCCGCTCACACGCTATCCCCGCCTGGTGTTCTACGTCGAGCGCACGGACCACATCGACGCGTTGCGGGTGCCGCATGGGCAACGTGACATCCCGGCATGGATGCGGAAACCGGGCGATAACTTATGGCAATATTGATTGCCTTGTCTGCCATCCCGCACCAAGCCGACGGCACACCGGCTACAAGCCGCTGTGCACCGCGCATCACTGCATCCGCGCGGAATTTCCGTGGCACTGCTTAAACTTCTTGCCTGAACCGCAGGGGCATGGATCGTTGCGGCCGACCTTGTTCGGGTTTCGCATCGGTTCGCGGCGCGCCATCCCCGGCAGCGTTCCTTCGGCGACCTGCCTGCTGCGCTCCGCAAGGCACAGCGCGTGAATTCGCCGGGCCGTGTCGCCAAGACCATCGGCGAGCGACTTGCGCGCTTCCGGTGACAGGTTTTTCTTCTTCAGGGCCTCCCGACCAACGCCGGTGCCGTAGAGGATGATGGTCGACATCCAATCGGGTTTACCGGTCAGGATTTGCAACCAGCCCGCCCCGCCCATTTGCACGCCTTGCATGAAGCCTGCGCACCACGACTCAATGACCGGGATCGAATCAGCGTCGTTCGAATTCTCCAGCAGCAGCGGCTCATATTGGTCCGGTGCCTGCATCAAGGTGCGGGCGATGTCATTCATGTGGCGCATCATGAGACCGATCACATGCATTGCCTGCGCCTGGTCCTTGAACTTCGGCTCGTCCTCGCCCCGCTCCATATCCCAGACCCAGCGCACCCACTCGCTCGGCACGAAGATTTTCGGGCCGGAGAGGATCGCCGTCAGAAACCCGTCCAGGGCCGAGACGTCCATGGACTCTTCAAGCCCCTCGGCCTCCAGCAGGAACCGGTCCAGCTCCTGGATTTCGTCATCAGTCAGCGGGCCGGTGTCGAGCATGTCAGTCAGCGGGCCGGTGTCGAGCATGTCAGTTGGCGGGACAGTGTCGAGCATGTCAGTTGGCGAAAAGTTGATTCCGGGTGGGCGTTCATGCAGGTCGATGTGGATCGACCGTAACCCTTGCTTCCTGCCGCCGATGATACCCGGCGGCATCCATCAAGTGCTCGGCAGCAATGCCGCCGAACGTACATCTTGGCGCATGCTACCGGCGGGCTGCCCGGCCAGCGGGCCAAGGGTGCGGTGCATCCATCGAACGTACATCTTGGCGCATGCTACCGGCGGGACATCGCTCGCGGTGTTGTCGGGCCATGACCTGGCGCAACATTCACGGCGTGCGCCAGTGGTCGCGGGGCCGCCTGCCCGATCCGGATCGTGGTTCAATCGCAAGCATCAACCCGGCCCACTCTTAAATGAGCCCACCATCCTTCGTTCCGCGGTGCCTGTGCATAGACATCGAAACCGCCGCCAACGATGTTTTGGAGGTCTACAAGTTCGCTGCGTGGCGGCCCGATACGCTGCAAAGCCTCACTCTGACCGGCGGGCAAATTGGGGCATCGCTGCAACGGATCGATGCGCTCACCGATGGTGCCGCATTCGTGCTCGGACACAACGTGGTTCGACATGACTTGCCCGTTCTTTCAAAGCTTTTTCCCTCGCTCAAGCTCAATGGGCTACCGGCGGTCGATACCCTCGAACTGTCACCGATCGCGTTTCCGGCCAACCCGTATCACAGCCTGGTCAAGGACTACAAGCTCGTTCGCGACTCCAGAAACGACCCCCTCAAAGACGCGCAACTGGCCTTGCGGCTGTGGCAAGACCAGTACGTCGCGTTCGAGGAGCTCAAGGCCTCGTCGCCGGAAGAATTGGCCTGCCAGCACTACCTGCTGACCCGCGGCATCAATGGCGGAGTCGGCAGTTTTTTCGCCAAACTGCGTGGCGCACTGCCGCCAACGGCCGACCAGGTGCGAGCGACAGTCCCCCCGCTCGTCGCCGACAAGACCTGTCCGAATCAACTGCAAGAACTTCTGGACGAGGCCTTGGTCGACGTCGGCGCCGGGCGATCGTTTTCTTACGTTCTTGCCTGGTTGAGAGTAAGCGGCGGCAACTCCGTTTTGCCGCCATGGGTGCGTTTGCAGTACCCCGACACCAGCCGTCAGATTCGCCAGTTGCGCGAAACCCCGTGTACCGATCCCACGTGCCCTTATTGCTCGATACACCTGGATCCGCGCCGGGAGCTTGAGCGGTATTTCGGCTTCCAGGCATTCCGCCCGGAGCCGCCGAATGCCGACGGTGGGTCGCTGCAAGAGGACATTGTTCGCGCAGGCTATGCCGGCGAAAGCACTTTGGCGATCTTGCCCACCGGGGGCGGCAAGTCGATTTGCTATCAGCTTCCGGCGCTTTCCCGGCACTGGCGCAATGGCAGCCTGACGGTGATCGTTTCTCCTCTGCAGTCGCTGATGAAGGATCAGGTGGACAACCTGATCAAGTCCGGCACCTATAGTGCGGCGGCTCTGAATGGCCTGTTGACCATGCCGGAACGCCGCGATGTGCTCGACAGAATACGTCTGGGCGACGTTGGCATCCTGCTGGTGTCGCCGGAGCAATTCCGCAACAAGGCCATGGTGGATGCCATCCGCTTCCGCCAGATCGGCGGCTGGGTGTTCGACGAAGCGCATTGCCTGTCGAAATGGGGCAACGATTTTCGGCCGGACTATCTCTACGTTTCGCGCTTCATCCGCGAGCGCTACACACGCAACGTCGAAGCCCCGGCGCCTGTGAGCTGCTTTACGGCCACCGCCAAGCAGGATGTCATAAGCGATATCCGAACCCACTTCAAGGAATCTCTCGGCATTGACCTCTATGTGCTGGACGGCGGCCACGAACGCGAAAACCTGCACTATGAGGTGGTGTCGGTGTCGAGAGTGGAAAAGCATGCCGCGATCCACCGGCTGCTGGAATCCGAATTCGGCCAGCCCGCCCAACTGGGCGTCGATGGCGGCGCCGTGATATTCGCGGCACGACGCAAAAGCGCGGAAGAGATTGCCGGATTCCTCAAAGACATGGGCTGGTCGTGCTCGCACTTCCATGCCGGCATCGACTCCGGACGGAAAAAAGATATTCAACAGGCATTCATCGAAGGCGATCTCAAGGTCATTGTCGCGACCAATGCCTTCGGCATGGGCGTGGACAAGCCCGACGTGCGGATGGTGATCCACGCCGAGATTCCCGGCTCCTTGGAAAACTACCTGCAGGAGGCCGGTCGCGCCGGGCGTGACCGCAGGCAATCGCGCTGCATCCTGCTCTATGACGAAAACGACGTCAACGCGCAGTTCAGCCTGTCGGCCCATGCACGCCTTTCCCGACAAGACATCGCCGGCATCCTGCGGACACTGCGGCGCTATGCCGGCAAGACGAAAAACACCGAGATCGTCGTCACGCCGGGCGAAATTCTTGCCGACGAAGGACTGGATTCCAGCATCGAGGCCGACAACCCGGACGCCGATACCAAGGTGCGAACCGCCGTCTCGTGGCTGGAACGCGCCCGCTTCCTGGAACGAAACGAGAACCACACGCGGGTTTTTCCGGGCAGCTTGAAAGTCTCATCGCTCGACGCCGCCGCCAGGCAACTGCGCAATGCCGACCTTTCGGAGCAGATGCGGCAAAAATTCCTCGATCTTGTTTCGTGGCTGATGAATGCCCGCGACGACGAGGGCATCAGTACCGATGATTTGATGTCGGCGCTGGGCTTGTCCAGCGACGAGGTCATCCGCATGCTCCATCAACTGGAGCAGCTCAATGTTCTGACAAACGACATTTCACTCACGGTTTTGCTGCGCAAAGGCGTCAAGAACGCCTCCGCCGACCGCTTGAAGGGACTTGTCGCGCTGGAGAGTGCGCTCCTCGACCTGCTGCCCGAATTGGCCCCGGATGCGGGCAGCGGCGATTGGCAGGATGTCAATCTGCGCGGTTTGTGTCAGGAGTTGAAGCAGCGGACCGGCGCCGAATTCGTGCCGGCCGACCTCATGAAGCTGCTGCATTCCCTTGGGCGCCCGTTCGGCGAAGGGAGCAAGAATCGACGCGCCTCCTTCGACGTGCGCCTGCTGCAACGCCAGTTGCTCAAGGTGCGGCTGTTGCGCAGCTGGAGCAACATTGCCGAGGTCTCTGAAAAACGGCGCGCCGTCGCCGCCGTTCTATTGCGGTCGCTGCTGGTCAAGCTGCACGATGGCGTACACGGGGTGGATTTGCGGGTGGAGTGCAAGTTAGGCGAACTTGCCGGCGCCCTGAAAGCGGATCTGGAGGTGGGGCCGCAACTCAAGGACGACCTGACGGCGATCGACGCCGGCCTTCTCTATCTGCATGACAACAACGTCCTGATTCTCGACCGCGGCAAGACGGTATTCCGGGCGGCGATGACGATCCAGCTCTTTCCGGAGGAGAAGCGCGGCTTCACCAACGCCGACTTCGAGCCGCTCAAAGAGCACTACAACGAGAAAAACTTCCAGATTCACGTGATCCACGAATACGCGAAGCTTGGCCTGAACAAGCTCTCCGACGCGCTGCGCTTCGTCCTTGCCTATTTCACCCTGCCGAAGCTGGAATTCATTCGCCGCTATTTCGCCGGCCGGCGGGAAATGCTTGAGCGGGCGACCACCGAGGAATCCTACCGGCGCATTGTCGAAAGTCTGCAGCATCCGCTGCAGCAACGACTCGTCGCGGAACGGCCGGAGGCGAACCGTCTGATACTGGCCGGTCCGGGCTCTGGCAAGACGCGCCTGATTGTCCATCGCGTCGCCTACTTGTGCCGGGTACTGAGAGAGCCCCCGTCGAGTATCGTCGTACTGGCATTCAATCGCGGGGCCGCCTGGGAAATTCGCCAGCGCCTGCGCAACCTGCTCGAATCCGAAGGCGGCGCGGTCACCGTCCTCACCTACCATTCGCTCGCCCTGCGCTTGACCGGCACCAGTCTGGCCAGCCTGCTTAAGCAGCCGGGAGAGCCTTTTGATCCGCGCGCCCTCGACAGGATCATCGATCAGGCGGTCGCGCTCTTGCAAGGCAAGGCCGACGTCGCCGAGACTGACGTGGAGGGCGCTGAACTGCGCGAGCGCCTGCTGGCCGGATATCGTCACATCCTGGTCGACGAGTACCAGGACATCGACCAACGCCAGTACGACCTGATCGGCGCATTGGCAGGCCGCCAGACGCAAGACAGGGATGCAAAGCTCACCTTGCTAGCAGTTGGCGACGACGACCAGAACATCTACACCTTCCGCGGCACGAGCAACGAGTTCATCCATCGCTTTCAGGCTGACTACCAGGCCCGGGTGGAATATCTTGTCGAAAACTACCGGTCGACCACAAACATCATCAAGACGGCCAATGCGCTGATCGAGTCGCATGAAGGCCGCATGAAGCGCGAGCACCCGATTCGCATCAACCATGCCAGGCAGCATGACCCCGCCGGCGGTCGATGGCATAAAGCCGATGCCCTGGCACAAGGGCGTGTCCAAGTCGTTGCTGTTCCTGAAGACGCCATCGGCCAGGCGGTTACGGTCATGGCAGAAGTCACGCGCCTCAAGGCCCTGGATGCAACCTCGGACTGGTCGGACTTCGCGATACTGGCCAGGAATCGGGCAACGCTTGACCCCATCCGCGCGTGGTGTCAAATGGAGGGTGTCGGCTATCGCATGTCCGATCGCGAAAACACCGGCCCGAAATTCCACCAGACGCGCGAGGCCTGCCTGCTCCTGGATTTGCTGGGTGGCAAGCCCGCCCGCCGTTTGCGCGCCGGCACGCTGGCCAGATGGTTCGATCGCCGCTTCGGCAGCGCCCACCCGGAAAATCCATGGCTGGCGCTCCTGCGGCAATTCATCACCGAGATCGATTGCGTTTGGGGCAATATCGCCGTTCCGAGCCGCATTGTCATCGAAGACCTGTATGAATTTGGCTTCGACGCGACCCGTACCGATCGCGGCCGACTGACACTGTCAACGGTGCATTCCGCCAAAGGCCGGGAGTTTCGACATGTGGTGATACTCGATGGCGGCGACTGGCGCGAAAAGTCAGATGCCGAACGGCGGCTCTACTATGTGGGCATGACGCGCGCCAAGGAAAACCTTGTGCTGTGCCAATCGCTGCGCGCCTCCAACCCATTCTCGCCACCGCTGGGCGGCGAATCGATCGTGCGGACAGATTTGCCCAAATCGCCGCAGAGACCGAAGAACCTCGGCTGGAAATACCTATCCCTGCGCCTGGCGGATGTCGACCTGGGTTTCGGCGGCCGCCAGGCTCCAGGACATGCCTTTCATCGCGCTGTCGAAAAATTGGACCATGCCGAGCCGCTCGACGTAGTCGTTGAAGGTGGCCGCATCGAGCTTCGCAGTCGCCGCGACAACACTGTCGTGGGAAGGCTTGCAAGGAAGTTTGCGTTGCCGGCGGGCAAGATCGTTGCCGTAACTGTGGATGCGCTGGTGCGGCGCTATCAGGGCCAATCCGATCCGGAATACGTGCACCTGAACAAGGTGCCGCGGTGGTGGGTCGTACTGGCTACGATCGTGATCGAATGAAAAGGAGGCTCGTTCAAATGACCTGCGTGGTGTTCACCGAGATCGACTTCGAGACGATCTACGATGCAGCAGTCCGACGACTGTCCGTCGGCGCGACGCGGGCGACGATGAAACTCGTACTGGCGGTGTGGGAGCGGGCGGCGCGGGTGTTGATTGGGCGACTATCAAACGGGTAGCGGCAGGACGACCGCAACTTGATGGGTACCCATCCGCGCACGCTAACCCTAAAAACGCTTAAAAATCAGTTTGTTATTTCATTCGTTCACAGACCGCCCAGGCCTATGCCCTGACGGAGCATCCTGGTCGAAAATGTCGCTTTGTGTGACACGTTCAAAAAACATGTCGAATTTTTCATAAAATTACAACAGATTCTGTTGATCTGTCATCAACGACAACATATACTAAAAACGTGTCGCAAAAAGCTTGAAAATCAACCACGATGCCTTGGCAAGCCGACCAGCCTTATAACGATCTGCCGGCCCTGCCCCCTGCGGTAGAGCTGGAAACCCGCGCAATATTGAAGCGGTGCATTCCGGCACGCGCCGCCCTCGCGGAGTTGAAACAGGCGGCCGCGTTGATCCCGAACCCGGGTGTGTTGATCAATACGTTGCCTCTGCTGGAGGCGCAGGCGAGTTCGGAAATCGAGAACATCGTCACCACGACTGACCGTCTGTTCCAGTTTCGCGACGCCGATGCGCAGGCGGACCCTGCTACACGCGAGGCGTTACGCCATAGCAGCGCATTGCTGGAAGGATTTCGCGGACTCAAGGATCACCCCCTCAGCACTCGAACAGCGGAACAGGTGTGCACACGCATAAAAGGTGTGGACATGCAGGTGCGCCGCGTACCAGGCACGCAACTCATCAACAGCAGGACCGGCAATGTCATCTACACCCCTCCAGTAGGCGAAGACCTGCTGCGCACCAAGCTGGCGAATTGGGAGCGCCACCTCCACGATGAACGCGGGCTCGACCCGCTGATTCGAATGGCCGTCGGACACTATCAGTTTGAAGCGATTCACCCGTTCACCGACGGCAACGGCCGCACCGGCCGCGTACTCAACAGCCTGTTCCTGATTCAGGAAGAGCTGCTGACGCTGCCGATCCTTTACCTGAGCCGCTACATCATCGCGCACAAGGCGGACTACTACCGATTACTGCTCGAGGTCACGCAGGCACAGGCCTGGGAGCCGTGGGTTGAATTCGTGCTCGCGGGTGTGGAGGAAACCGCATGCTGGACCATCGCCAAGATCGCGGCAATGCGCGCGTTGCGCGAAGCGACGACGCTGTATTTGAAAAACGCCGCGCCAAAAGTCTATAGCCACGAACTGGTGGATCTCATATTCGAACTGCCGTACTGCCGAATCCACAACCTGACGGACAAAGGCTTCGGCGGCCGACAAACCGCTTCGCGCCACTTGAAGCAGTTGGCTGCGACGGGCGTGTTAAACGAGGTCGCCGTGGGCCGGGAAAAGCTTTTCCTTCACCCGAAGTTAATGCAACTGCTGACGCGCGAGGGCAACCAGTTCACGGCCTACTCTTGATCAAGATCGAGACTTCCGCTGCGCTCGATGCGCCCATGGCATCGCCCTCGCGATGCGCTAGGTTTGCGATCTTGATACAGCTGTGAGCGACGTAAGGTACTCGTCCACGATTTGCCTGGCTGCCGCCAACAAGGAGATCATGCCGCTGTGGATCATCGATGATGCGCAGAAGCTGCCGCCTGTAGCCGCCGGACTTCTTTCGCAACTTTCCGGCATTCCTGAACTTCGCGTTCGATCTCAGTGATGGGTCGTACTGGCTACGATCGTGATCGAATGTAAGACTGCGTGGGAATTCGAGTGAGGGGACGCTCGTTTTCTCGTGCCTACAATCAAAAAACATTCAGAGTCATGTCCAGAACTCAATCCGGCCTTGCGCTTTCCCTTTCATGCCGCTCGTCCGTCCACAGCACGGCCACCGGCACCACCTCAAGGGTCGCGTTAAAGCGCTGCGCCGGCTTTTCAATCACGGTGGAAGGAGAACGATTCACTAGCAGCCTGTCGGACTTGGGGCGTCGAAAGCGAAAATCGGCCCCAGCGAGGACAGTTTTTGCCGCATTCGCAGTCCCATAGCCCGGCTATGGGA
>JAYVST010000359.1:0-3207 GCA_043775255.1 Burkholderiales bacterium | reverse complement strand
CGGCGCGCCGCCGCCTTGACCGTGCGCGGCACCGGGCCGATGTCAAGGATCGCGTTGGCCAGCGCGACGCCGGCCTGGCCGTCGATGCCGGCATGATGCAGCTTGGAGTAGAAGCCGATGCGGCCGTCTTTGAGGCCTTCGATGACATAGAACTCCCATAACGGGCGGGAAC
This sequence comes from Burkholderiales bacterium, assembly GCA_043775255.1. GTDB lineage: Bacteria > Pseudomonadota > Gammaproteobacteria > Burkholderiales > JAEUOS01 > JAEUOS01. Next base: position 3,035 of record JAYVST010000359.1, on the reverse strand, counting down.
GGTCCATCAGGGACGAATGCAGGCGACCCACATAGGTTTCCAGTTGCGCCAGCGTGCCCGGCCTGGGGAGGATGATGCGCCGCACGTGGTAGTCGAGGTCGATGTCGTCATCCTCGATCCAGACCGGGCTGGCCAGTTCGAACGGCATCAGCGCGAGCTTGCGCGTGAATACAGGCGCCAGGTGCATGCGCGACGCTACATGGGCCTTGACGTCCTCATAGAAATCGCCGCCATAGCCGGCAGGCATCTCGAACAGGTTGAGCCCGCCCACATGCATGGGCGTTTCAGGGGTCTCCAGGTACAGGAACGTAGAGTCGAGCCCGCTCAGGTGCTTCATCCTTGTCCCCATTTTTTTCCTTTCGGCATTGTCGCCAAGGCTTCACGCATAATCCGTACATGCGCGCCACGCGTCAACTGTTTTTGCTGGCGTTCGCGTCGATGGTGCTCGGTTGCTCGCCGGCGCTCGACTGGCGCGAATACCGGCCGCCTGCGGGCGGCTTCTCCATTCTGCTACCGCAAAAGCCGGGGCAGGCCGAGCGCGACCTGTCTACCCCGGCCGGCACGGCCCGAATGCGCATGGTTTCGGCGCGGGTGGGCGCGCATGTGTTCGCCGCCGGCTACGCCGACTTCGCCGCGCCACCGCCGAGCGCATTGCTCGACGGATTGCGCGACGCGCTGGTGCGCAATATCGGCGGCAAGATCGACAGTGAACGTGCGATCGACTTGCGCGCCGGCCCGGCTCGTGAGTTCATGGCCACGGGCACGCTGGGGCAGGGAAAAAACGCGCAGCCGGCGCGCATGCATGCCCGCCTTTTCATCCGCGAGCGCCGCTATTTCCAGCTGGTTTCGTTGGGACCTGCAGGCGCCATGGCCGATGCCGATATCGAACTTTTTCTCGGTTCATTCAAAGCCGATTGATCCCCGATGAATCGCGCGGCAGGCATTCGTATTTTCGCCATGTTCGGCGCCGCGATCTTCGCCGCCGGCGAAGATGTCTGCACGCTCGCCGCCGTGCACGCGCCGATCGGCGCCGGCGCGAGGCGCTGTCCGGCGGCCTGATGGCCATGGGCGGCCTGGGCGCGGCCGGCCAGCGGATGGAAAGGATGCGCGGCGGGCGTGGTGCGTTTTGCGCTGCGGGGCTGCACCGACCCGGCGCATCACTCGCCCTTGAGGCCTTTCTCTTTCACAATCCTAGCCCAGCGTTCGGTTTCACGCCGCATCATCGCCGAGAGCTCCTGCGGATTCATGTAGTTCACCGTCAGGCCCTGTTTGTTCAGCGTTTCGGCCACGTCCGGCTGACGCAGGATGTCGCGCAACGTGGATGCGAGCTTGCCCGTGATCTCCGGTGGCGTGCGCGCCGGTGCGTACATCGCGTACCACACGCTTGCGTTGACGTTGCGCGGGCCGCCGCCCTCCTCCAGCGTGGGCACTTCGGGCGCAACGGACACGCGTTTGTCGTTGGCCACGCCAAGCACCTTGAGCCGGCCCTGCTTGACCTGCGGCAAGACGGTGTGGACGGGCATGAACATGGCTTCGACCGCGCCGCCGATCACGTCAGTGACCGCGCCGGCCGATCCGCGGTAAGGCACATGCAGCATGAAGGTGCCGGTGGCCACCTTGAACAATTCGCCGGAAAAGTGCTGCGGCGTGCCGATGCCGGGTGACGCGTAGGAGAGCTTGCCGGGTTTGGCCTTGAGCAATGCGACGAATTCCTTGACGGTCGAGGCCGGCACGCCGTTGCCGACCACCAGCGCCAGATAGCCGTCGGTAAGGTTGGCGACCGGTGCCAGGTCGCGATACGGATCCCACGACAAGGCTGGATAGATCAGCGGGTTGAAAACGACCGGGCTCGCGGTGAGCAACAGGGTGTAGCCGTCAGGCGGCGCCTTGGCCACCGCTTCGGTACCGATGTTGCCGGCCGCGCCCGGACGGTTTTCGATCACGATCGACTGGCCGAAACGCTCAGTCAGTTTTGGGCCAAGGGTACGGGCGATGATGTCCTGCCCGGTACCGGGGGTGAACGGGACGACGAGCCGGATCGGCTTGTTGGGCCAGTCCTGACCCTGGGATACGGCGATGGGGGAGGCCAAGGCGCAAACGAGGCACCCCAGTGCGGAAAAGCGCATTGCTGGATCCTTCTTCGGTGGAATGAGCGGCACGAGGCCATCAGGGGTACGAAATGCAAATGTCGCGCCCGCTGCAGGAAGAGTCCGAAAAAATCGGGCGAAACGTCTACTTCTGCTTGTCGCGCAACTCCCGGCGCAGGATCTTGCCAACTGGGGTCTTGGGCAATTCGGTGCGAAATTCCACCAGTTTGGGCACCTTGTAGCCGGTCAGGTGCTGTTTGCAGTGCTCGATGATCTGCTCGCGCGTCAGGTTCGGGTCCTTCTTGACCACCACCACCTTGACCGCCTCGCCCGATTTTTCGTCCGGCACGCCGACCGACGCGCACTCGAGCACGCCGGGATGCATTTGCACCACGCCTTCGATCTCGTTGGGGTAGACGTTGAATCCGGACACCAGGATCATGTCCTTCTTGCGATCGGTGATGTAGGCGAAACCGTTGGCGTCCATGTGGCCGACATCGCCTGTGAGGAGCCAGCCGTCGCGGATCACCTTGGCGGTTTCGTCCGGGCGCTGCCAGTAGCCTTTCATCACCTGCGGGCCGCGGATGCAGATTTCGCCCGTGCACGACTCGATCGGGCTGTTGCCGTCCCACAGGGGCAATTCGGCGAAATCGTCATTGCGTATCGAGAATTCGGTCGAAGGCAGCGGCAGACCGATCGAGCCGTTCCAGGGCGTACCCATCGGATTGATCGAGGCGCCGGGCGAGGTTTCGGTCAATCCGTAGGCTTCGGTCAGATAGGTTCCGGTGACCTTCTGCCATTGTTCGGCCACCGCCTTCTGCACCGCCGCGCCGCCACCCAGAACCACCTTGACCGGCGCGAAATCGAGTTCGGCGAATCCGGGCGTATTGAGCAGGCCATTGAAGAGCGTGTTGACGCCGGTCAGGATGGTCCAGCGCCACTTCTTCA
>JAYVST010000358.1:0-3677 GCA_043775255.1 Burkholderiales bacterium | reverse complement strand
GCACGAGGCCGACCAGGAAGGCCCGCAGCCTGCGGCGGCCGGTTTCGACGATGCCCGCAACGGTGACATTGGGTTTCCAGCGTGGCGTGGCCAAGCGATTCTCCGCAAAACCCCGAGTTTACAGATGCCGGTTGCGTCCGCACAGATGCGCGTTCCGGCATGCGGCGTTCCGGCGAGCGGCGCTGCGACCCGCGCGACTCGACGCTCGCGCGCGAAAGGAGAAAGCAATTACTTCGGGCCTGGCGCCGCGGAGCCTTTGGACGCGCCCGTGTCTCCCGCCGCCTTGCCACCTGAGCCCGCCGGCAGCTTCGGCAACCCTGCCAGCGGATCGGCAGCAGCCGCGCTGGTTGAAGGCAGCCCGGCCGAGCGCGCATCGATCTTGACCTCGCCGTTCTTGCGCGCTTCAGGCGCCTGGGGTTGCTTTGCGCCCTTTTCATTGTCCTTCGCGTCCGCCTTGATCTCGGCCTTGACCAGCGTCGGCTCGACCACCTCGATCTTGTTCGAGGTCATGTAATCGTTCATTTCCTTCCAGCCGGCGAATACCTGGGCTTTGGGACTGTCGGGATACATGGCGTAGCAGTCCTCCAGCGCGCGACCGGAATGGCGGCAGGCGCTGCCGACGGCGATGGCATCGGCATCGCGCGCCTTGCTGCCGTCGAGCACCGCAATCTGGTCGCACGCAGCCGCGAACAGCAGGAACGGCAGGGCAAGCAGCAGTGTGGGCGGATGGCGCATGGGAACGGGAAGAGTCTCGCGACAAGGATAGGCCGTGCGGCGCCCGCCGGGTCGAAGGAACAGGTGCGGGTTCGCCACTCAGATCGGGCCTTGCCGCCACCGTTCGATTCATCGCTGCGTCAATGCAGTCGGGCTCCGGGCCACACCAGGCAGCCGCCGGCGCGGGCTACTGCACCTCGATCGTGCCGCCGACAGTCACGCTCAACACGCTGGCGCCGCCTTCGGCCGGCGGCGCGGCCACCGCACCGTCTGCAAGCGCGCGGGCAGCGCTCATCATCACGCGCGGCGGCGGGCTGTTCTGGGCGCCGCTGACGTTGATGCGCTCGATCTTGAAACCCTTGCCCGCCAGCGCCTTCTGGACGATCTCGGCACGCGCGCGGAAGGCGCCGATGGCTTCGGTGACAAGTTCGTTCTCGGCCGTCTTGCGCGCTTCAGGCGAGACCGAGAACCCGACGCCGGCCAGCTGCATGAAGCCCTGCAGCTTGCCTATCAGGGCCGACCCGGCGGCGAAATCGCGTGTCTCCAGGCGGATCTCGGAGCGGCCGCGCCAGCCCTGCAACTGGGTCGTGCGCGGCGCAACCACCGGATAGGTGGCATTGCTGCCGGAACGCGCCTTGACCTGCGGAAAATCGCGCGCCAGTTTCAGCGCTTCGGCGCTAGCGCGGTTGAGCGTGTTGGCCAGCGCGGCCGGATTGGCGTTGGTTTCCTCGATGAAAAGGGTGGCCGCCATCAGGTCGTTGGCAACTTCGCGCTGCGCATCGGCCGCCAGCTCCACCAGGTTGTAGCGCGGCGGCTGGGAAGGCGCCTGCGCGATGGCGCCCTGAACCATGCACAGGGTCGTGAAAAGAACTGCGAGAAGGGTGGTCATGATCGATCCGGCGGATAGGTGCGAGGTGCGAGGTGCGAGGTGGGCAGTATGCCGCAGGCACGCCACCGGCCGGTCGCCGCCGGCACGCCGAAGCCTGCTTGCACACCGGATATACTCTAGCCCTTCGGGTACGAAGTCTTAAGGAAAACCGGCCAGGTCTTGCGCCTGCGTGCCGGTTTTTTTGCCCCTCCTGCGCGCCCGATTCCATCAGAAAAATGCGTTGCCACATCGGCATGGCCGCAGTGGTGGCCGTTGCAAGGAGATCGTCTTGAAAATCGGTATTCCAAGAGAGACACGACCGGGTGAAACGCGCATTGCCGCCACCCCCGAGACGGTCAAGAAATACGTGTCGGGCAAGCACAGTGTGATGGTCGAAATCGGCGCCGGCGCCGGCGCCATGATTCCCGATGCCGACTACGTCGCGGCAGGCGCGCAAATGGTCGATGCGGCCATGCTCTACGATACGGCGGAACTGTTGCTCAAGGTGCGAGCGCCGCAGCCGGAGGAAATCGCCCGCATGAAGCCCGGCCAGGTGCTGGTGGGCACCCTGAACCGGTTCGACGGCGCCGGCCTGGAAGCGCTGGCCAAACAGGGCGTCACCGGTTTCGCGCTCGAAGCCGCGCCGCGCATCACGCGCGCGCAATCGCTCGACGTGCTGTCGTCACAAGCCAACCTGGGCGGCTACATCGCCGTGCTCACTGCGGCCACCCACTATCCCAAGGTCATGCCGATGTTCATGACCGCCGCCGGCACCATCAAGGCCGCGCGCGCCATCATCATGGGCGTGGGCGTGGCCGGGCTGCAGGCGATCGCCACCGCCAAGCGTTTGGGCGCAGTCGTCGAGGCCACCGACGTGCGGCCGGCCACCAAAGAGCAGGTGGAGTCGCTCGGCGCGAAATTCATCGACGTACCGTTCGAAACCGACGAAGAGCGCGAAACCGCGCAGGGCGTGGGCGGCTATGCGCGACCGATGCCCGAGTCCTGGCTCAAGCGCCAGGCCGCACTGGTGGCCGAACGCATCAAGCAGGCCGATATCGTCATCACCACCGCGCTGATTCCGGGTCGCCCGGCGCCGGTGCTGGTGACCGAGGACATGGTCAGGAGCATGAAGTCCGGCTCGGTGATCGTCGACATGGCAGCCGAGCAGGGCGGCAATTGTCCGCTTACCGAAATGGACAAGGTGGTCGTCAAGCACGGCGTAACGCTGATCGGCTACACCAACTTTCCCGCCCTGGTGCCGGCCGATGCCTCCGCGCTCTTCGCGCGCAACGTGCAAGACTTCCTGAAACTCATCATCGACAAGGAAGCCGGCCTTGCCATCGACAAGGAAGACGAAATCGTCGCCGCCTGCCTGCTCACCGAAAACGGCCAGGTCGTCAAGAAAGGCTAAGGAGAAACACCATGGACATCATCTCGCCCACCGTCACCAACCTGATCATCTTCGTGCTGGCGATCTACGTCGGCTACCACGTGGTCTGGACCGTCACCCCTGCCCTGCACACGCCTCTCATGGCCGTCACCAACGCCCTGTCGGCGGTGATCATCGTCGGCGCCATGCTGGCGGCGGCACTGACCACCAGCGACCTGTCGCGCTGGATGGGCACCGCCGCCGTGGCGCTCGCTGCGGTGAACGTCTTCGGCGGCTTCCTGGTCACGCGGCGCATGCTGGAGATGTTCAAGAAGAAAGACCGCAGCACCAAGGAGGCAGGCAAATGAGCCTCAACTTAGTCACCCTGTTGTACCTGGTCGCCTCGGTGTGCTTCATCCAGGCCCTGAAAGGCCTCTCGCACCCGAGCACGGCGCGCCAGGGCAATGTATTCGGCATGATCGGCATGGCCATCGCCGCCCTGACCACCGCCGCCCTGATTGTGAAACTGGCCAAAGGAAATGCGGGAAATGCGGACGGCATGGTCTATGTGGCCGGCGCCCTGCTGGTCGGCGGCACCGTCGGCACCCTGATGGCCAAGCGCGTCGAGATGACCAAGATGCCGGAACTGGTCGCTTTCATGCATTCGATGATCGGCCTGGCGGCGGTGTGCATCGCCATCGCCGTCGTCGGTGAACCCGCAGCGTT
>JAYVST010000357.1:0-1592 GCA_043775255.1 Burkholderiales bacterium | reverse complement strand
AAAGGACCTTACATCAATGCAGAACTCCCCCAAAATTCACCATGAGTGTTCCGTCAACGCTGAGACTCGAGTGTTCCGTTAACGCTGAGACTCCGCCTGATACTGGTGAAATTCTGGGTCGCGATCACCAAGGAAGAGCAATTGAGGCGCTTTCGCGAGCGCGAGAAGATCGCGTTCAAGCAGTTCAAGATCACCACCGAGGACTGGCGCAATCGAAAGAAGTGGGGCGACTACGAGAGGGCAGTGTGCGACATGGTCGAACGCACCAGTTCCGGACACGCGCCGTGGAACGTGATCCCTGCCAACGATAAGTCTTTCGCGCGCATAGAAATGCTGAAGGTGTTATGCGAACGGGTGGAGCGCGCCCTTTGAACGGCCCTGCGGTTGCGCCCAAGCAACAGACGCTTGCTCACGGTGCTGCTTCGGGGTAAATTGAGGGCGTTGGGCTGTCAATCGCCCTCTCAGTTCAAATCGTTCCTGCGGTCCAGTTCGATGGACCAAATTGATGGACCAAAATGCCAATGCGCTCCTTCTTCTATTTTTACTTTTGGAACTACCTCGGCCCCGGCGGAGAATGTAGAGAAGAGGCGTATTAGCCTGATCCAAAGAATCTCTTCAAAAACCGCCGGATGCCCGGCGGTTTTTTTTTGCGCCTGACTCAAATGCCGGAGAACCCGATGCCAAGCACCGCCACCCCGTACCAGACCATCGTCAATGACCGCACTTCGCGCACCGATGATGAACGAATCAAGAACATCATGCCGCTCCCGCCGCCGGAACACCTGATCAAGTTCTTTCCGATCCAGGGCACGCCGGTGGAGACACTGATTTCGGATACGCGCAGACGAATCCAGGACATCATGCATGGTCGCGACGACCGCCTGCTGGTGGTGATCGGGCCATGTTCGATCCACGATCCGGCGGCTGCGGTGGAGTACGCGAAAAAGCTGGCGGCAGAACGCGCGCGGCATGCGGGCGAACTCGAGGTGATCATGCGGGTGTATTTCGAGAAGCCCCGCACCACCGTGGGCTGGAAGGGCCTGATCAACGATCCCTACCTCGATGAAAGCTATCGCATCAACGAGGGTTTGCGCATCGCGCGCGACCTGCTGGTGCGGATCAACGCCGCAGGGGTGCCTGCCGGGTCCGAGTTTCTCGACGTGATTTCGCCCCAGTACATCGGCGATCTGATTTCATGGGGCGCGATCGGCGCGCGCACCACCGAGTCGCAAGTGCATCGCGAACTCGCGTCCGGCCTTTCGGCGCCGATCGGATTCAAGAACGGCACTGACGGCAACATTCGCATCGCCATCGACGCGATCCAGGCGGCGCGGCGCGGACATCATTTCCTTTCAGTCCACAAGAACGGGCAGGTGGCGACGGTGGAAACGAACGGAAACAAGGACTGCCATGTCATCCTGCGGGGAGGAAAAGCGCCGAATTACGACGCCGCCAGCATCGCCGCCGCATGCGTGGAACTCGAGGCCAGCAAGCTGGCGTGCCGGCTGATGGTCGATTTTTCGCACGCCAACAGCGACAAGAAATTCGAACGCCAGGTCGATGTCGCACGCGATGTCGCCACGCAGATCGCA
>JAYVST010000356.1:0-3896 GCA_043775255.1 Burkholderiales bacterium | reverse complement strand
GCGGTCATCGGGGCTCCAGCCGATGCCGTTGGAGACCGTGAAGCCGCAGTCCATGACGGTAACGCGAAAATCCGTATCGAGCCGATAAAGCTGCCCGATGGCGCTGCTGACGGTTCGATCGAGCGTACCCGCCCAGAAACGCCCGGCGCGGTCGACCTTGCCGTCGTTGAAGCGCTCTTCGCCGAACGCGATGCCGGGCACATCGCGCCAGGTGAATTCGCCGCCGGGCACCTCGAGCGTCGCGAAACCCTTCTGGAACGCGAAGAGCAGGCCGCCGTCCCTGCGCAACGCGAATGAGCCGGCCCGCTTCGGCAAGGGCCAGTGCTCGACGCGGCCGGAGGCCGGCTCGAAGCGCCACAGGTGAACACTCGAAACGTCGAACCACCACAGGACCCGTTCGCGCGGACACCACAAGGCGCCCTCGCCGAGCATGTTTGCGCTATCGACGACCGATATCGCTTCAGTGGAAACCACGTCTCCTCCGTTGGGCGCCACACGATCAAGCGTCGCACGGCTTTGTAAGTGACCTTGACACCCCACTGATCATACCGCACAGACCGACACGCGAATTCGCCGGGGCGCCTTCCAGAGTCTCACATAGCTCACGCACGTCCGCGAGATCTTCGAGTCCGCACACCATGCCGATGACCCGTTCGAGCGCCGCCGGCGCCAGCCTCGATTCGGCGCATGAACGCAGCTTGGCCACGATGTCGCATTCTGAAAAGGGACGCAATCGATACCGTCGTCGCTGCATCGAGGTTGTGAACAATCCGTGCACCCCAAGTCCGACAGGCTGCTAGAGTGAGTTCGATTGTCAACGCACCAATACGGCTCGTCGAACGCCTTTCGAAATGCCTCGCCGTGAAAGTCAGTGCAATTGACCGGGGCCACCGTGACACTGCTTGAATTTCTTGCCTGACCCACAGGGGCAAGGACCGTTTCTTCCGACCTTGTTCGGATTGCGAATCGGCTGCCGGCGCACGACTGTCGGCATTGCGTCCGCTTCCACTTGCTTGCGGCGCTGCTCACGCCGTTTGGGTTCTCCATGAGCAACGGTTCATATTGATCGGGCGCTTGACTCAACGTCCCGGCAATGCCGTTCATCTGCTGTGGGCGATCTCGCTACTTCGCCGCCGCCGGAAACGCCGGCAGCTTGCCGATGTCGCGCGGGTCGTGCTGAATGATGACCGTCGCCTTCAGATTGGCTGCCGCCTTCTTCACCCGTTCGAGCGAGGCGACGGTGTCGCCGCGATGATGGTTGAAGGCGGGCACGCCGTTGCTCTCGTAGTTCTCATGGAAATGCATGAGGTCGCCCGAGAGGATGTAGTTGCCGGACTCTTTCAGGCGCACCAGCGCGCTGTAGTGGCCGGGCGTATGGCCGGGTGTGCGCAGGATCATCACGGCGCCGTCGCCGAATACGTCCTTGTCGCCGGTAAGCGGCTCGATTTTGCCGCCGCCGGTGCGCCAGTGCGCGAAGGCCGCGGCGTTTGCGCCCGGCATCGGTGGCGTCGCGGTGATGCCGTCCCAGTCACCCTTGCCGATCATCACATGCGCGCCGGGGAAGGACGGCAACTGACCGGTATGGTCGGCGTGAAAATGGCTGATGCCGATGAACTTGATCTGCTCGGGCCTGATGTTGAGCTGCGCCAGCTGGTCGACAATGCTCACCTTGGGGGCGGGCGGCCCAGCGCTCATCGAATGGCCCGTGTCCCACAGCATGTATTCGTCGCCCCGCTTGATCAGGTAGCAGCTGTAAGTGAACGGCAGTTTCTGGCCCGGATAGGCGAAGGTATCGGTGAAACGGCTGCTGATGTCGTTTACCACCTGCGTGCCGCAGTCGAGTCGCGAGAGGGTGACCTCAGGCGTCTGCGCGGCGGCGGGCAGGCTGGCGATGAGGGCTGCACCGGCACTAAGGGCAAGGGCCGCGATGAAAGGCGACCGGGTCAAATTTTTCTGCACGGCATTCTCCTGGAAACAGGTTGAGGAAACATCGGATCGAGAGCAGTGTCATCGACTGTGACGTGGCATGTCAACACGTAACGCATCGCCCAACGGCCATTCGAAGCTCAGGCCCGATGGCGCGTCAGCGCGCACTTCCATGCACTTCCGCGCAGTTCCGCGCCGTTCCGCGCCGTTCCGCGCACTTCAATACGGCGGGCTTCGACGCCGCAGTCGGCGATCATCCAGCCCAGCTTGTCGCTGGGTCCTGTTCAGGCTCGGCACCTTGGGAAGACCGCGCCGGGATCTTGCCGGCAATCCGTGGCTGTCACCCGTTGCCTGTCACCCGCTGCCTGTCACCCGGACTCCCACCCACCCCCCCACTACTCCGGCTTCATCCCCGCCTCTCGCACCAGCCGCTCGAACTTCGCAAGCTCACTCTTGCCGAACGCCGCGAACTCTTCCGGCGTATTGGCGACCGGCTCGGCGCCTAGTTGCGTCAGCCGATCGCGCACCTCCGGCAACTTGGCAATGCGCGCGATCTCGCGCTGGATCTTGTTGACCACATCGGCCGGTGTATGGGGCGGCGCGTAGAGGCCGTACCAGGCTGAAGTCTCGTAGCCGGGCAGGCCGCCTTCGATCACGGTGGGGATGTCCGGCATCGAGGGCGAGCGGTTCTTGCCGCCCACGCCCAGCACGCGCAGTTTGCCGCTCTTGTAGTGCTGCAACACCGTGAGCACGCTGGTGAAGCCCACCTGGATGTGGCCGCCCAGCAGGTCCACCATGATTTGCGAGCCGCCCTTGTAGGCCACATGCAGCAGGTTGATGCCGGCCTGCGCCTTGAACTGTTCGCCGGCCAGGCGCGACGAAGGTTCGGAGCTGCCGAAGGTGAGCTTGCCGGGCTGTGCCTTGGCCAGTGCGATCAGTTCCCTGACGCTGTTGGCCGGCACTGTCGGGTTGACCACCACCACCCAGGGTGAGGCGGATACTAGCGTCACGGGGGTGAAATCCTTGATCGTGTCGAAAGGCAGTCTGGCTTTGACGAAGGGGTTGATCAGGTGGGCGGCCACCACCAGCACGAGGCTGTGGCCGTCGGGCGGGGCGTTGACAATCACCTCCGAGCCGATCACGCCATCGGCGCCGGGACGATTTTCCACCAGCACGGATTGGCCCCAGGACTCGCTGAGCTTTTGTGCGAACAGGCGCGCCAGAATGTCGGTGCCGCCGCCCGCAGCGTAGGGCACCATCAGGCGTACCGGTTTGGTAGGGTACTGCTGAGCTGTCGCGGGGGTAACGGCCACAGCGATGGCCATTGCGGCAACACCTGCCCATTGCCTTGCTTGCTTCATGCTTGCCCCTTGTTGTATTGGTTCGCGCGCGCCACCCAGCCGCATGGCACAGGCGCGCCGGCGCGCGGGCTGTCAGAACTCGATCACGCCCTTGCCATTGGATTGCTGGTCGAACAGGGTATAGGCCTCGGCCGCCTGGTCGAGCTTCCAGCGATGGGTGAAGATGCGTTCGAGATCGATGCCGTTGTCGGCCACGAAGCGTGCGCACTCGGCCATGCCCATGGCGCTGAAGGTCCAGGAGCCGATCACGGTGAGTTGGCGGCGCAACAGGTCACGCGAGACATCCAGGGTCAGTTCGCCGCCCTCGCCCACGAAGCACACCGTGCCCCAGGTGCGCGCCGAGCGCACCGCCGCCAGCCGCGCCGGCGCGCTGCCGGTGCAGTCGAGCGCCAGGTCCACACCGGCGCCGCGCGTCATGGCTTTGAGCTGCACGTCGACCTCGCCTTTGGTCGCATCGATGGTGTCGGCGGCGCCGAACTGCCGGGCCAGCGCCAGGCGTTCGGCATTGGTTTCCACCGCGATCACGCGCGCGCCCATCTTCGCGCCCAGCAAGGTTGCGGAAAGCCCGACCGGGCCCTGGCCGAACACCGCGAGCGTGGAGCCGCCGGC
>JAYVST010000355.1:0-7254 GCA_043775255.1 Burkholderiales bacterium | reverse complement strand
CCGTTCAGGGTAGACATGTGGAATCGGCCATGCAACAGATGAAGTGGGAGCGGGATTATCGCCGCGACTGCGTCTGGCGAGAGCGGGCAGGCTAATATCGCACGATGCGCAGCCTTGACCACGTTGTTTTCAACACGCGCGACCGCACCGATGACGCCGTTGCCCTTTTCAACCGCCTTGGATTCCAGGTCGGCGCACGTGGCGTTCATACGCTGGGTTCGATCAACCACACCATCGTTTTTGCCGCAGATTATCTTGAACTGCTCGGCTATCCCCAGGGCGCGCCGCCTCCCAGGCGGCCCGAACTGGTGGAGCGCCCGTTGGGCCTCATGGCCACGGTACTGGGCACGGCCGATGCAGACGCCACGCGGGACGAACTGGTTGCCGCCAGCCTGAAACCCCGTCCGGTACAGGAATTTTCGCGCCGAGTGGATTTGCCCGATGGATCGGACGGCGCAGCGGAGTTCCGCGTCACTCGCCTCGAACCCGACGCCGTGCCGGGCACATGGTTTTATTTCTGCCAGCAACAAACCCCGCACATGGTCTGGCACCCGGCGTGGCAGGTGCATGCCAATGGTGTACAGCGCATTGCCGCGATCGACATCGAGGTGCCGGACTTGGCGGCCGCCCTGCCACTCTATGTCGCATGCACGGCGGTGGCGTTTGCGCTATCGGGCAACGACGCAGTGTTCAGGCTTGGCGACTGCGCTATCAACGTTCGTCAGTCTGTCGGCACTGCTCGCATGACAGGCATCACATTCGGCTGTCATGCGCTTGCCCCCCTCGCCTCCCTGTTTGAAAACGCGGGCGTTCGATTCGAGTCGACAGGCAACTGCATCATGGTCGATCCGGCTGAAACCCTCGGTGCCAAGCTACAATTCGCCGTTCAGGCACCTTAGCTGCTTGTGCATTTATGCAGGCGGAATCCAGCGCCCTTCAGCTCAATCCTACAGGAGAGCACATGCGTTTTTCGATAAGTCTGGTGGCGGCGGCACTCGTCACCGCGAGCGTGGCACATGCACAAACCAAATGGGATATGCCGACGGCCTATCCGCCGGCCAATTTCCATACCGAAATCGCCACTCAGTTCGCCGCAGACGTGGACAAAAACACCGGCGGCAAGCTGAAAATCACGGTTCATTCGAACGCGTCCCTTTTCAAGGCGCCGGAAATCAAGCGGGCGGTGCAAAACGGCCAGGCCCAGATCGGTGAAGTGCTGCTGGTCAATTTCGAGAACGAGTGGCCGGGTTACGGCATCGACGGCATTCCGTTCCTGGCAGCCAGTTTCAAGGACGCGCGCAAACTGGCTGACGCACAAAAGCCTGCACTCGACAAGAAGCTCGCCGAGGGCGGCATGATGGTCCTCTACACGGTGGCATGGCCGCCGCAGGGACTTTATGTAAAGAAGGAAATCGGCTCGGTGGCCGACATGCGCGGGCTGAAGTGGCGCGCCTACAGTCCTTCGACGGCCAAGATCGCCGAACTCATCGGCGCCCAGCCGGTCACCGTGCAGGCCGCCGAACTGCCGCAGGCGCTTGCCACCGGCGCGGTCGAGTCCTACATGTCTTCCGGCGCGACCGGCTACGACTCCAAGACCTACGAACACATCAAGATTTGGTACGACACCCAGGCCTGGCTGCCGAAAAATGCGGTGCTGGTCAACAGAAAGGCATTTGACGCCCTCGACCGTGCGACCCAGGACGGCGTGATGAAGGCGGCTCGCGAAGCCGAAACACGTGGCTGGAAAATCTCCGACGAAAAGAACGAGTGGTACAAGAAGGCCTTGGCCGAGAAGGGCATGAAGATTCTCGTACCTGCGCCCAAGCTGGTCGCCGATTTCAGGCAGGTCGGCAACATCATGCTGGAAGATTGGCTCAAGAAGTCCGGTGCGGATGGCAAGGCGATCGTCGATGCCTATCGCAAGAAATAGCGGCAAATCCTGCCGGCGTGCCGGGCGCCGATGATACGGCGCCTGCTCAACGGCTTGTTCGACGCCGCGGGAGGTCTCGCGGCGTTTTTTGTTTTCGTCATCTTCGCCGTCATGATCGGCACGTCGATGTTCCGCGTGTTCGGCTGGCGGACCGGCGGCTTCGAGGACATCGTTTCCTGGCTCACCGCCGCAGCCGCGTTTTTCGGCATGGCGCATACCTTCAAGCACGGCGATTTCGTGCGCGTCGGACTGTTGCTGGAGAAACTGACACCGGCCAAGCGCCGCGTGCTGGAGATCGCGGTCCTCTTCGTCGGCTGCCTGTTCACCGGCTATCTGGCATGGTCGGTGTCCCTGTATGTGTATGACAGCTACGTGGTCAAGGACATGGCCGGCGGATTGATCGTCATCCCGATCTGGATACCGCAAATGTCCATCGTCATCGGTTCGATCCTGTTTTTCCTCGCCATGGCGGACGAGCTCGTCCTCGTGCTCAGGGGCGCACGCCCTACCTACGTCACGGCAGTCGAGGAACGCCACGCCAGAGGCGATTTTTCCGAAGACGTATGAGCGTAGTCGAGATCGGCGGTTTCCTCCTGCTGGTGATGTTGCTGTTCCTCGCAGGAGGCGTCTGGATCGCCATCACGCTCGCCATCGTCGGCTGGGTCGGTATGGCATTGTTCACCAGCCAACCGCCGGCGATCTGGGGCAAGAACCTGTTTTCTGCGTTCTGGGACTCAAACAATTCCTGGGAGCTGGCGGCTCTCCCCATGTTCATCTGGATGGGCGAAATACTGTTTCGCACCAAGTTGTCGGAAGACATGTTCGAAGGCCTGGCGCCGTGGCTGAACCGGGTGCCGGGCCGGCTCATGCACACCACCGTGCTCGGTTGCGGCATTTTCGGTTCGGTCTCCGGTTCTTCGGCCGCAACTTGCGCGACCATCGCCAAAGTGGCGTTGCCTGAACTCAAGAAGCGCGGCTATGACGAGAACCTTGCCCTCGGCAGCCTGGCTACCGCGGGCACTCTGGGCATCCTGATTCCACCATCGATCACCATGGTGGTGTATGCGGTCGCCGCCGACGCCTCGATCATCCGGATTTTCCTCGCCGGCTTCATTCCAGGCTTCATTTTGATGGGCCTTTTCTCCGGCTATATCGGCTGGTGGTCGCTGCGCCACCCCGACCGGGTGCCTCCACCCGGCCCGGACATGAGCCTTGCCCAAAAGATCCGCAAGTCGGGCAACCTGATTCCCTGCACGCTGCTGATCATCTTCATCATCTGGGTGTTGGTGGCGGGTTGGGCCACCGCCACCGAATGTGCTGCCTACGGCGTCCTCGGGGCCCTCGCCATCGCCTGGCACAGCAAGAGCCTGACCTGGGAGAATTTCAAGTCAAGCCTGATGAGCGCCACGCGGGTGTCCTGCATGATCATGTTCATTCTTGCCGGCGCCGCCTTTCTGACCAAGACCATGGCGTTTACCGGCATTCCGCGCGAACTGGCGGAATGGGTCAACAGCCTGGGCTTGAGCCCGCTCGCGCTGATCGGCCTGTTGACCCTGGTGTATCTGGTGCTGGGCACCGCGCTCGACGGCATTTCAATGATCGTTCTGACCGCCGCGGTCGTGCTGCCGATGATCCAGAAGGCGGGTTTCGATCTGATCTGGTTCGGCATCTTCATCGTCCTCCTGGTGGAAATCGCAGAGGTCACCCCGCCGGTCGGCTTCAATCTGTTCGTGCTGCAGAACATGACCGGCAAGGATTCCAACACCATCGCACGTGCGGCAATCCCCTTCTTCGCCTGCCTGGTGTTTTGCATCGGATTGATCACCCTGTTCCCGCAGATCGTGACCTGGCTGCCCGACGCCGTCATGGGCGTGTCCAAGTAATGCATGTCGCGGTCATCGGCGCAGGGATTGTCGGCGCCTGCTGCGCCATCGAATTGCTGCGCGACGGCCACGAGGTGTCGCTGATCGAACCCGACGAACCCGGCGGTGAGCAGGCCGCCAGCTACGGCAACGGCGCCTGGATCAGTCCGGCATCGGTAGTGCCGATGTCGATGCCGGGGTTGTGGAAAAAATTGCCGGGCTACTTGCTCGATCCAAGCGGACCGCTCACCCTGCGCTGGTCCGCCCTGCCGGCACTGGCGCCCTGGCTGTTCCGCTTCATGCAGGCCGGCCGCAGCGTGGCCAGGGTTGAAAAAACCGCGCGTGCGCTTGGGCGCCTGCTTGCCGATGCGCCGGCGCGGCATCGCGCCCTTGCATTGGAAGCCGGCGTCGCGGCCCTGATCGAAAGCAAGGGACTGCTGTATGCCTATGCGGATCGCGCCGCATTCATCGCCGAGTCATTGGCATGGCGCTTGCGGCGAGACAATGGTGTCGATTGGCAGGAGTTCGACGCGCCCGCCCTGCGCACCCTGCTGCCGATGCTGGCGCCGCACTATGGATTCGGCGTGCTGATTCCGGCAGGCGCACATTGCCGCGATCCCGGCGCCTATGTCGCGGCCCTGGTCCGCCTGGCAGTTGCGCGCGGCGCATCCCTCAGAAGAGCCCGTGCTACCGGTTTCGACCTGGCGGCAAATCGTCTGCACGCGGTTGCGACCAACGCAGGCGCCGTCAGGTGCGAGCGTGCCGTCATCGCGGCGGGCATCGCGGCCAAGCCCCTGGCCAAAGCGGCAGGCGACCAGGTCTTGCTGGAAAGCGAGCGCGGCTACCATGTCGTACTTGGCGATGCCGGCTTTGAATTGCCGCTGCCGGTGATGCCCGCAGACGGCAAGATGGCCAATACCCCGACCACCGCCGGGCTGCGCCTG
This sequence comes from Burkholderiales bacterium, assembly GCA_043775255.1. Taxonomy (GTDB): domain Bacteria; phylum Pseudomonadota; class Gammaproteobacteria; order Burkholderiales; family JAEUOS01; genus JAEUOS01. The sequence continues at coordinate 2,518 of JAYVST010000355.1, read as the reverse complement.
GCCGGTCAGGTGGAACTGGCGTCAACGTGGTCGCCGCCCGACTGGCGCCGGGCCGATCTCCTTGTCGACTACGCGCGCCGTGCCTATCCCGCCTTGCGTGAAGTCTCACGGTCGCGGGTTGCCGCGCGCTGGATGGGGCATCGGCCCTCAACGCCCGACGGCTTGCCTGTGCTGGGCCCGGCGTCGGGATGTGCGGACGTGTTCCATGCCTTCGGGCATGGGCATGTGGGCCTCGCCTGCGGGCCGATCAGCGGGCGCATCGTCGCCGACTTCGTGAGCAAAGGCGCTCCGGCGTTCGACTGCTCAGCTTACGGCCCGGCGCGCTTGTTTTGAACTATCCCGACGGGCCGAGGGTAAAAAAGAATGTCGCTCCCTCACCCGGTTCGCCTTTTGCCCAGATCCGCCCCTGGTGGCGGGCGATGATCCGCTCTACCGTCGCTAAGCCGATGCCCAGCCCTTCGTAGTCGGCAGTCGAATGCAGCCTCTGGAACGGCTGGAACAGACGCTCGGCCAACTTCATGTCGAAACCGGCGCCATTGTCGCGCACGAAAAACACCTGCTCGCCATTGATTTCGCAGGCATCGAACTCGACTAACCGATGCGCCCCCCTGGATGAATATTTGAGGGCGTTCGAAAGCAGATTTTCCAGAACGATGCGCGCCAAAACCGGATCGGATTGCGCCGCCAAACCGGGCGCGATGCGCACATCGCCGCGCGGCGCAGCGCCCGGCGACTCGCCGGCGGCGACGATTTCGGCGGCCAATGTGCTGAGGTCGACAGCGGCGCGATTGAGTTCGGTTCGCTCCGACTCCGCCATGACCAGCAGGCCTTCGATGAATTCGTTCATCCTGCCGCCGCTTTTCTGGATGCGCGTCAGCAACTCCCTGCAATTGGCAGGCAGCACCGGCGCATGCTCGTCCATCAGCACGCCGGCAAAACCGAGGATGCCGCGCAACGGTTTGCGCAGCTCATGCGCAATCGCGTGGCTGTAGGCCTTGAGTGCGGAGTTCTGGTGTTCCAGCATGCGCGTCTTGCGCGCCACCCGATGGTCGATCGTAGCGTTGAGCACGGTGAGCTCAAGCTGGGTGCTCTGGCGCTCTGCATAGGCCGTCGCGAGACGTGATTCGAGGTCGCGCATCTCGTCGGCCAGGTGCCTGACCTCCTCCTCGCCCGAAGTGGCCTCCCGATGCGGGATCATGCGCGCATACGACTTGCGCAATTGCGCGGCGACGGCATCGGCCAGTTCCGCGGCCTTGAACGGTTTGGCAAGAAAGTCGTCGGCACCGCTGGTCATGCTCTTGCGAAAACGGGCACGTGACCCGTCCATGGTGAAGTAGATCACCGGCAGCAGGCGAGTATCGTCGCTTTCGCGCAGCGCCGCGAGCACATGCTCGCCGGTCATGTCGGGCAGAAAATGGTCCAACACCACTACATCGGGAAGCTCGCGCGCGATCGAATCGAGCGCCTCTTGACCACTGCTTGCGTGCTCGGCGCGGTAGCCGCGCCGACGCAGCTGCGCTACCGCGTACTTGGCGACGGCTTCGTCATCATCCACCACAAGCACGAGATTCCTGTGATTGAGCACGTCTCTCCCTGCAACCGTCTGGCGCAGCGGCATGCGCTAGGTCGCTGCAACACCGCCCGAGCCAAGATTCTATATCGACCGGATTCGCCGCCGCGAAACATTTTCGCCGCATTGCCCGCCATCGACCACTATCCGGTGCTTGGCACTCCCGCCGCACGTATGCATTTGTCATGCGCTTTGCTATTCTCCCCAAATCAATGTGCCTGGTCCCAGTTGGCGCCGCTGCCGACCTCCGCCAATAACGGCACGTCGAGTCGGGCGACACCGCCCATCAATTGCGGCACCAAAACGCGCATCGATTCGATCTCCTCCTCCGGCACTTCCAGCACGAGTTCGTCGTGCACCTGCATGATCAGGCGTGAACGCAGGCCATCTTCGTCGATGCGCAGCGCCACTGCGATCATCGACATCTTGATCAGGTCGGCGGCCGTGCCCTGCATCGGCGCATTGATCGCCGCCCGCTCCGCGCCCTGGCGGCGCGGCCCGTTCGGACTGTTGATCTCCGGCAGCCACAAGCGCCGTCCGAATACGGTCTCGACATAGCCTTGCGCCTTGGCGGCGATGCGGGTTTCGTCCATGTAGCGCTTGACCCCGGCAAAGCGGTCGAAATAGCGGTCGATGTAGTTTTTCGCGGCGTCCCGCTCGATGCCCAGGTTGGCCGCCAGTCCAAAGGCGCTCATGCCGTAGATCAGCCCAAAGTTGATCACCTTGGCATAGCGGCGCTGTTCCGCGCTGACTTCCGTGCGCGGCGCGCCGAAGATCTCGGCAGCGGTGGCGCGGTGCACGTCTTCGCCGGCCGCGAAGGCGGCGAGCAGCGCGGTGTCTTTCGAGATGTGCGCCATGATGCGCAATTCGATCTGCGAATAGTCGGCCGACATGATTACGCTGCCCGGCGGGGCAATGAAGGCTTCGCGGATGCGCCGTCCTGCGGCG
>JAYVST010000354.1:0-6092 GCA_043775255.1 Burkholderiales bacterium | reverse complement strand
CCATCCTGCGCGAACGCGACACCGCGCAATGGCTGGCGCTCCTGCGCTCGGCCGATATTCCGGCCGGACCGATGAATTCGCTCGACAGCCTGATCGACGACCCGCACCTGAATGCGGTGGGATTCTTCCAGACCATGGAACACCCCACCGAAGGCGCCATCAACACCCTCCGGACGCCGACCACATGGTCGAAAACCCAGCCGGGTCCGCACCGCCCGGCGCCCAATCTGGGCGAGCATGGCGTCGAGGTGCTGCGCGAGCACGGCTTCGCCGAAAGCGAGATCGCGGCACTCGCACAAGCCGGCGTGCTGGGCGTGCCGCCGCCTGCGCGAGGCGCCGATGCCGGCTAGGCCACGCCGCCTGCGCGAACCGGCCGCGCGCGCCGCACCGCTTGCGCTCGTCGGCGCATCGGTCAACGCCACCGTGTACGAGGCACTCAAGGCGCAGATCACCGCGGGTCGGCTCGGTCCCGGCGTCAAGCTGGCGCATCAGTCGCTCGCCGAAAGTCTGCAGGTGTCGCGCACACCGGTGCGCGAAGCGCTCGAACGGCTGTACCAGGAAGGCTTCGTCACCCGCCTGCCGCGCCGCGGCTTCTATGTCGCCGCGATCGACCACGAGGAAGCGCGCGAACTCTACGAGTTGCGCGAGGCGCTCGAAGTTCACGCACTGCGGCGCAGCATGGCGCTCGGCTTGAAGCCCGGCGACCTGCGCCGTCTCGAGGGCCACAACCGGCTCTACAAGGCGCATCTGATCGACCACATGACACGCGAACGCATGCTGGTGGACCGCGATTTTCATCTTGCGCTCGCGGCGCTGGCCGGCAACCGCGCGCTGCTGCGCGCACTCGAAGGCGTATTCGAGCGCCTGATCCTGAAAATCCGTACCGAGGGTTACCGCACGGTGCGCGGCGTGGAGGCGCTGGCGGAGCACAAGCATCTGATGGGCGCCCTGCGTGAAGGCGACAGCGATGGCGCTGCGCGAGCGTTGGCCGAACACATCCAGGGGGCGCGGCGCCGCCTCGCCGGCCACCTGCACGAATTGTCCGTTTGAGGCTGGCGCACTGCCAGGCCGGCGCAGGCGCGGGCGTTCATTCCACCTTCAGGTTGGCCTGCCGGATCACGTCGCGCCACTTGCCGATCTCCGCGCGCAAAAAGCTTCCGGCCTGTTCCGCCGAGCCGCCGGCCGGCTCGTCGCCGCGCGCAATGAACTGGTCGCGGATTTCCGGCAGCGCCATCACCTTCTGCAGATCGGCATTGACCTTTGCGATCAGCGCCGGCGGCGTGCCGGCCGGGGCGAACATGCCGAACCAGGCGGTTACCTCGTAGCCCGGCAGGCCGGCCTCGATCATGGTGGGAATGTCGGGCGCGTAGGGCGCGCGCGTCGCGCCGGTGATGGCGATGGCGCGCAAGGCGCCCGCCTTGATGTGCGACAGCAAGGCCGCCGGATTGAGGAAGATCATGTCGATGTGGCCGGCTAACGTGTCGGTGAGCATCTGCGTGCTCGCTTTGTAGGGCACACGCAGCATGCGCATGCCCGTCATGTTGCCCAGCATCACCGCAGACAGGTGCGGCGTGGTCCCGGTGCCGGGCTCGCCATAGCGCAACTTGTCCGGGTTCGCCTTCGCGTAGGCCAGCAATTCCTGCAGGGTGCGCAGAGGGACGGCCGGATGCACGGCGAGGATGTTCGGGTAGCGCGAGATCATCGCCACAGGTGCGAAATCCTTTTGCGGATCGAACCCGAGCTTGTCCTGCAGCGAGGGGTTGATGGCCATCGGCCCGATCAGGCCGATCAGCAAGGTATAGCCGTCGGGTGCGGCCCTGGCGGCGCGCTCATGGCCGATGTTGCCGCCGGCCCCGGGCACGTTCTCGGACACCACCGGCTGCTTCCACAGCTCCGACAGCTTGCCGGCGAGAATCCGGGTGAGCGTATCCGGCCCGCCGCCGGCAGCGGCGGGTATCACCAGCTTGACTGGGCGCGACGGATAGGCTGCCGCCTCGCCCGAGGCTTTTCCCTGTGCATGTACCGCCGGCATCCCCACAGCGGCAAGCGCGATGGCCCAGGCCATGCACAGGCCGGCCGGAACTGTGCGCAGGCCTGCAAGGCTATGCGTGCTTGGTGGCAATGAAAACTTCATCTTGGTCTCCTGTGTTTGACTTGCCAACATGGCAACCGACCGGGCGCCCGTTTCGAGCCAGTCTACGCATCGAACTTGATGGGGTCAACGCAGTCCCGCCTCGGCGCAACTGTTCAAGCATAGCGACTCGGCATGAGCCAGCGAACGAGCTGCAATTCGCGCGTCGCCGGCGGCGCGGCGCGGGTGAGCGTCGGGCTGACCTCGAGGGGCCAGGCGCAGCGCGCGGCCAGTTCCTCCAGCAGTTGGGCGTCGGTCTTGTCCGGCGGACCGGCCACCACGGTGAGCAGCATGCGGCCGCTGGCCGGGTCCTTCTCGAACACGCCGCGCTCGGTGATCAGCGCGCGCACCCGCGTGCCCGGCGCGGTGACATATTCGACCTGTTCGACCAGGCGCCGGCGCGACGAGCGGGTGACGACCAGGCAGTCGCAGGTGGAGGCGGCATCGTTGGAGCCACCGGAGCCGGTCAGCAGTTGGCCGTCGATGAGGGTCGAATTGAGGTTGCCGTAGCGGTCGATCTGCGCTACGCCAAGAATGGCGAGCGTGCTTCCCTTGCGCCCGCCCAGCACCACGCCATAGATGTCTGCGTTGTCGGTCAGCATCAGCGTGGTCGACGGGTCGGGCTCGGAATGTCCGGGAAATGGTTCGAAGCCGAAGAACCCGTGTCCCATCGCCAGTGTCACCGTGTGGCCGCGTTCGCGCAGCAGGGTGCGTGCCGCCGTGCCGGGCACCTCGGACAGGCCCACGCCCACCAGCAAAACGTCATGCGGCGCCGCCAGGCTGCGCTCGACCACCTGGCGCAGGGCCAGGGTCATGAGCAGTTCGGTCTCGTTGAAGGCGAGGTCGGGCGCGCCCGGCCCCGCCGCCGCCGGCGGCTCCTGTACCGGAACCTGAGCCGGCGCCGGTCGTGCGCAGAGCGCCTCGATGCGCGCAGGCCCCAGCCGCTGCAGGTAGTCCTGGTGCGACGCCGGCTGCATGATCCATTCGTCCACCCAGCGCGCGAGGGCTTGCGGCGACCGCACCGCCTCGAAATAGGCCTGATTGAACGCCTCGTCCTCGGCGTAGTTGTTGAATTCGGGAAACAGATGGGATCCGAACACGCCCGGATGGGCGCCGAACGGCAGCGCGCACACCGCGCGCACGTAACGCGCGGGCAGCCTGACCAGGTGCGAATGGCGGCGAATGAACGCGCGGTCGACGATGTGCTCGCACGTCACGATGGCGCCCTCCCGACAGGCCCGCGGGCCCCATGCGCCGTCTTCGAGAGGCGGGACCATGAGGGTGTTGCCGTCCTCATCGGCGGCGATGGCATGCACGATCGACAGGTCGGGACGGACGGCGCGTACCAGGCCGGTCCGGCCGGCGCCGCCGAACGGATCGTCGATCTCGATGTAGTCGCCCGCGTTGTCGCGCGCCATGCCGGTGCCGGCCAGCGAATGGGTCGGCACGAACGGCAGGCCGCTGGCGCCGGCGATCAGGCGCTGGGCCAGCGAATAAAAGCTCCAGTGCTGAAACGTCACAGCGCCTTTTGCGAACACCTGCTGAACCTGTCGCAGCGGGCCGGTGTAATGGCGACTGACCGCGCCATAGCTGCCGGCAATGACATGCCGGATCAGGCCGGACGCCACCAGATCGGCGGCGTGACCGCCGCCGACCCGCGCCATGATCAATGTCAGTTGCACATCCTTGCCGTGCAGCACGCGCTGCAGGGCCCGCGTGGCCGCACGGGCATGAGTGGTCAGGTGCACTGACATGCGCGGGCGCACGGCTGCTGCCAGTGCTGCATCGAGCGTGGTCACTTTGCTCATCGCCGCGCCGCTCGGTCCAATTCGGCCGCAGAGAGCGGTACTTGCAGCGCCCCGGTAGCAACCAAGGCGTCGATGGCGGCCTCATCCATGCCCAGCATCTCGCGCATGACCTCGCGGGTATGCTGTCCGAGGCGCGGCGCGCCCGTCGTCGGGACGGTGGGGGTCGCGCCGAGTTGCCACGGCGCGCCATAGATCAGGTGCGGCCCCAGTCCTTCGACGTCAATCTGTCGGAACAGTCCACGAGCGCGGAAATGCGCGTCGGCCACCTGTTCGGCGGGGCCATACACCGGTGCGGCGGCGATACCCGCCTGCTGCAGCCGCGCAACCAACTCATCCCCCGCGAGGCTGCGCGTGTATTCGGCGAGCGCGGACTCGAGTTCGACCTTGCCGGCCAATCGACCGGCGCTTCCGGCCAAGCGCACGTCCGTACACCACGACGCACCGGAGGTTGCCGCGCAAAACGACCGCCACTGTCCATCGCCGACGACGGCGATGCTGACCCATCGGTCGACGCCTTCGACCGGGAAAATTCCGTACGGCGCGTCCTGCGACGATTCGTTGCCGGACGGGGCCATCACGCGGCCGTTCATGTGATAGTCGGCGATCGGTTCGGCCAGCAGGGTGCACACCCCTTCGAGCTCGGAATAGTCGACATGCTGGCCGATACCGTGCTTCTTGCGGGCCCACAGGGCGTTGAGCACCGCATGAAAACCATACAGGCCGCCGAATGAATCGGCCAGATTCAGGCCCATGATGCCAAGCGGTGCTTCACCCGGATAAGCGACGATGCTTTCCAGCCCGGACAATGAAGTCACCGTCGGGGCATAGGCGGGAATGTCGCTCAAGGGGCCGTCCTGCCCGGTGCCGGACAGGGACACCATGATCAGTTGCGGATGGTCGGCGCACAGCACCTCGTAGGCGAGCCCGAGGCGCGCCATCACGCCGGGCGCGAAATTCTCCAGCACCACGTCGCTGGCGCGGATCAGCCGTTTCACAACCGCAACCCCCGTCGGCGACGCCAGATCGATGCCCACGCTCTTCTTGCCGGCATTGAGATTGTGGAACAGCGGCACGCGGTCGATCGGGTCCAAGGCCGCATCCGGCGCGCTGCCCCCCGGCGCGACGCTCTTGCCGCGGCGCGTGTTGTCCAAGTGTCCGCGCGATTCGACCTTGATGACTTCGGCGCCGGCGTCGGCCAAAAGACGCCCGGCAACCGGGCCGGCCAGCACCCAGCTTAGGTCCACCACCCGGATGCCGGCCAAGGGTGCGATGGTCTTCGATGGCATGCGCTGGGATCTCCTTTCGTTCAGATCACGCCGGTGCGCCGCAGTTCGGCCAGCTCGGGCGCGTCAACGCCGATCCCGGCAAAAATCTCGGCATTGTGCTGGCCCGGCGTCGGCGCCGGCAGGCGGATTTTCCACGGTGTCCTGCCGAAACGGTACGGCGCGCCGGGTACACGGAGCGGCGCAATCCCGTCCGGCTGCGGCAAGTCGACGAAAAAGCCGCGCGCGCGCAGGTGCTCGCACTCGGCCATCTCATCGATGCGCCGCACCGGTGAAAACGGCACCCGGCTGGCACGGCAGGCGGCGAAGATTTCCGCGCGGGTGCGTACCGCGAACCAGGGACGCAGGATGGCGTCGACTTCATGGGGATAGTCGCGCCCCATCACGCGCCGGTCGCGGTAACGCGGGTTCTCCAGCAGTTCGCGCTCCCTGACCACCTCGGTGATGAAGCGCTTCCATTGCTTGCCGTCGCGCGCGATCAGGCACATCAGCCCGTCTTGCGCCTCCAGCAGATGATAGGGATAGGCATCGTTGCGGCGCCGCCCCGCGCGCTGCGCCACGACGCCATGATTGATGCTGTCGGCCAATACCGTGCCCTGATGTGCCGTCGCCCACACATCCAGCGGCGAGATATCGACATGCTGGCCGCTGCCGCTTTGGTCGCGCGCAAACAGCGCGAGCAGCGCAGCGGATGCCGCCGCCAGGCCGGCCTGGTACCAGGAAAGCGAAAGGGGCGGCGTCAGCGGCGCGCGTCCAGGCTCACCCACCATGGCTGTCACGCCGCCGAGCGCGCAGATGGTGATGTCTTCGCCGGCATGCCCGCTCAAGGGTGAGCCGAAGCCGAACGGCGTGATCGTTGTGACCACCAGC
>JAYVST010000353.1:0-25081 GCA_043775255.1 Burkholderiales bacterium | reverse complement strand
AGCAGGCTTCTTTGCAGCAGGCTTCTTTGCAGCAGGCTTCTTTGCAGCAGGCTTCTTTGCAGCAGGCTTCTTTGCAGCAGGCTTCTTCGCAGCAGGCTTCTTCGCAGCAGGCTTCTTTGCAGCAGGCTTTTTCGGAGCGGGCTTCTCCGCAGAAGGCTTGTTCGCTGAAGGCTTATTCGCCGCAGGTTTCTTCGCAGCGGGCTTCTTCGCCGCAGGCTTCTTCGCCGCAGGTTTCTTCGCAGAGAGTTTCTTCGCTGCAGCCTTTGCTGCCGCCGCCGCTTTGGCGGCTACGGCCTGCTTTACCCTTTCGAGCAGCGCCGCCGCCTCTTCAGCGGCCTTCTTCGCGGCAGCAACAGCCTTCGCCTTTGCCTTGTCGGCTGCCGTCTGCACGCGCACCCGCTTCTGCCCCCAGAGCTCTTCCAGGTTGTAGTACTGGCGCACCGCCGGCTGCATGATGTGGACCACCGCATCGACGCAGTCGACCAGCACCCATTCGCCGGTGTCGCCGCCCTCCATGCTGACGATGCGCCCGCCGGCAACCTTGACCTTGTCGATCACGTGCAGGGCCATCGCCTTGGTCTGGCGCGCGACCTCGGCGGTGGCTATGATCACGCGGTCGAATTCCTGCGAGCCGCCGGTGCTGTCGAACACCATGATGTCGCGGGCCTTGATGTCGTCGAGGGCTTCGACGATGGTTTCTTGCAGCTTGCGGATGTCCAAATTCACCTCACGCGTACAGGCCGTGTTGAAGAATGTATTCGTAGACCGCCGCGGGCAACAGATAGCGCGCCGAGACGCGCGTCTTCACCAGGGTGCGGATTTGCGACGACGATATCTTGAGCGGCGTCATCTCGATGGAGAAGACGCGTCCGGCGGGTTCGGCCAACGCGCTCCTGTCGTTGGTCAGCCGGTGGGTCACCATCGCCGCCAGCGCGGCCGGCAATTCGCCCAGGTCGAAGGGTTCATTGGCGCGGCGCGCCACCGCAATGTGGGCGTACTCGAACAGCTTTTGCCAACGGTGCCAGGTGGGCAGATTGAGGAACTGGTCGGAGCCGACGATCATCACCAGCGGGCGGTCGCCCCCGATCTCATGGCGCAGGCTCGACAGCGTATCGACGGTGTAGGTGGGGCCGGTGCGCTCGGCCTCGCGCGCATCGACCCGGAAGCGCGGGTTCGTTTCGAGCGCCAGGCGCACCATTTCGACGCGGTGTTCGATCGGGACGATCAGCCCGGAACGCTGCCACGGCTTGCCTGCCGGCAGCAGGCGAACTTCATTGATCTTGAGCGAATCCGCGCACTCCTCTGCCAGGCGCAAATGGCCGAAATGGATCGGGTCGAAAGTCCCGCCGAGAATGCCCAGCGGTTCTGAATTGGCAGCCAATATGGGCCAGTCGGCGATGGATATGCGCCGAATTCTATCCGAGAACGCCCGGCGTTTCGCGCCGCCCTGGGGCGCAGGCCCCTACACGCGGATGATCTCGTCCAAGCCGATGTCGACCGCCGGCGCCGACTGCGTGATGCGTCCGACCGAGATGTAATCGACCCCGGTGCGGGCGATGGCGCCGATGGTGTCGAGGTTGACGCCACCAGAGGCTTCCAGCGGCACCCGTCCGCCCACCAGCGCTACCGCCTCGCGCAGCATTTCCAGGCTCATGTTGTCGAGCAGGATCATGTCGGCGCCGGCTTCAAGCGCCTCGGTCACCTGGTCGAGCCGGTCGGCTTCCACTTCGATCTTGGTCAGGACCGGTATGCCCTTTTTCACCTGCGCCACGGCTGCCCGGATCGAACCGCACACGGCGATGTGGTTGTCCTTGATCATCACGCCGTCGGCCAAGCCCAGGCGATGGTTCTTGGCGCCGCCCACCTGCGCCGCGTGCTTCTCGAGGATGCGCAGGCCAGGCGTGGTCTTGCGGGTGTCGAGCAGCACGGCCTTGGTGCCGGCGATCTTCTCGACATACTGCGCCGTCAGTGTGGCGATGCCGGAGAGATGCTGCAGGATGTTGAGCGCGGTGCGCTCGGACGAGAGCAGGCCGCGCGCCGGACCGGCCACGCGCGCGAGCACCTGGCCCCGGACGGCGCGCGCGCCGTCTTCGACTTCCAGCCTGATGTTCGCTTCCGGCACATAGCGGCGGAACACCGCAGCGGCGATGTCGATGCCGGCGATAACCATCGGATGGCGCGCATTGATGGCGAATTCGGCGCTGGCATGGGCCGGAATGGCCAGTTCGGAAGTGAGGTCGCAAAAACCGATGTCTTCCATCAGCGCGCGCTCGACAAAGGCCTGGATCTGCAGGCGGTCGATCATGGGGGTTGTCTCCGTTGAATGCGATCGTTACCAAAAACATGTTGGCCTCGTCCGAGGCATGTTTGCGTCACCAATCACGTCGATTGCAACGAGCGAGAACGCGCTCGCACAGTTTGCAACAAGCGGGAACGCGCTCGCACTATTCGCTCTTGATGTTGGCGAACTTGACCACGCGGGCGAACTTTTCGACATCGGCCTTGAGCAGCGCCATGAGTTCGTCGGCGCCGGTCAGGTAGGGGTCGATGCCGATGTTGGCCATGCGTGCGCGCGAGTCGGGCAGGTTGATGATCTTCCTGATCTCGGCCTCGAGCTTAGCCAGCACCTCGCGCGGGGTACCGGCAGGCGCCATCAGGCCATACCAGTTGTCCACTTCATAATCCTTGAGGGAGGCGCCGCCGGCTTCGCGGAAGGTCGGAATCTCGGGCGCGGCCGCAGTGCGCCGCGCGGTGGTGACGCCGAGCGCCTTCAGTTTGCCCGAACGCACATGGGGCAACACCGTCGCCGTGGTGGCGAAGACGGCGTCGAGCTGGCCGCCGATGGTGTCTAAGGTGGCCGGCGAACAGCCGCGATAGGGTACATGCACCACGAACGAAGCGGTGAGGAACTTGTAGAGTTCCCCGGCTAAGTGCATCGGCGTGCCGACACCGCACGAGCCGTAAGAGAGTCGGCCCGGTTGCGCCTTCACCAATGCACTGAATTCGGTCAGGGTGTTGGCCGCCACCTTCGGGTTGACCGCCAGCAGCATCGGCGCGGACGACACCATCATCACCGGATCGAAGTCCTTCTGCAACACGAACGGCAGCTTCCGATACAGGCTTTCGTTGATCGCCTGGCTGTTGTTGATAATCACCAGGGTGTAGCCGTCGGCGGGCGATTTCTGCGCCGCCTCCATGCCGAGATTGCCGCCGGCGCCGCCGCGGTTTTCCACCAGCACCTGTTCTTTCCAGGCCTCGGTGAGGCGTTGCGCGACCAGGCGCGCGGTGAAGTCTGCCGCGCCGCCGGCGGTGTAGGGTACGATGATCCGGATCGGCCTGGCCGGATATGGCGTTTGCGCCTGCGCTGCGAACGCAACAAGGACCGCAAGCGGCAGGCCCGCAAGGACTCGCTGAAACCAGTTCATTCGACGCATTCCCCAATGTTTTGATGGCGCCGAGCGCTCGCCGTACCCGCACCACGCAGCACCATGTCGGCGCTATGCCGAACGTGCATGCAAAGGCTGCACCCTGCTCGATCCAGAGCAGGAATCAGACCCATTCGCGGCCGACAAGATAGTCGCTCAACAGGCGTGCTTCGGCGCTGCCGGCTTCGGGTTGCCAGTTGTAGCGCCACTTCACCAGCGGCGGCAAGCTCATGAGGATGGATTCGGTGCGCCCACCCGACTGCAGCCCGAAGTGGGTGCCGCGATCGAACACCAGGTTGAATTCGACATAGCGGCCGCGCCGGTAGCACTGCCAGTCGCGTTCGCGCTCGCCCCAGACATGGTCGCGGCGGCGCGTGATGATCTCCGCATAGGCCGGCAGGAAGGCGTCGCCGACCGCGCGCATCATGGCGAAGCTGCGCTCGAACCCGAGCTCGGTGAAGTCGTCGAAGAACACGCCGCCGACGCCGCGCGGTTCGGCGCGGTGCTTCAAGTAGAAGTATTCGTCGCACCATTTCTTGAAGCGGGGATAGTAATCCACCCCGAACGGGTCGAGCGCCCCCTTGCAGGCCCCATGGAAGCGCGCCGCGTCCTTCTCGAAGCCGTAGTAGGGCGTCAGGTCCATGCCGCCGCCGAACCACCAGGCATCGGCCTCGCATTCCCTGCGGGCAATCAGGAAGCGCACGTTCATGTGCACCGTCGGGCAATAGGGGTTGCGCGGGTGCATCACCAGCGAGACGCCCATCGCTTCGAATGCGCGGCCGGCGAGTTGCGGCCGTGCAGCGGTGGCCGCAGACGGCAGGCGCGCACCGTTCACGTGCGAGAAGTTGACGCCGCCACGTTCGAAGACCCTGCCTTCCTCGATCACCCTGCCGATGCCGCCGCCGCCCAAGGCCGCTTCAGCTTGCGCTCGGGTCCACTCGTCGCGCAGGAAGGGGTCGCCGTCGAGCTCGGCCAGGCCGCCGACGATGCGGTCCTGCAAATCCAGCAAGTAGGTTTTTACGGCCTGGCTGTCGGCGTTCATGGGCAGTCTGCGAAAAAGGAATGCGGCGCTGCACCCGATTTTGGCACGGCTGCGCTAAAGAATCGCCCATGCCTGCCGTAACACGCTTCATCCGGTGAAGATGCCGGGCTGAACGGCGACCGGCACTTGCGCGGTCCCCATTGCAAACCCGCAAACCCGCGGAAACGCGGCGGCGCAAAGCTACAGGGCCTTTTCGTTTTTTTTGACGGATGGCAGCCAGTTGCCGGCGCCCGGAAACCGGATTTTCGGGCAGGTGCGTCACCACAACCTGAAAGGATGTTCCCTTGAAAAACCTGTTCTGTGCCGTGGCTGTTGCTCTTGCCATCGCTGCCTTGCCGACACCTGCCGCGGCCGAAGCGGTATTGGGCAAGGTGGAAACCCTGTACGTGGCGATGTCGCGCGACCTGCTGGTCGAATTCACGCCCGGCATGCGCACCCATGACCGGCCGCTGGTGGCCGACGTGCGCCTGCGCGACGCTGCGGGCGAAGCGGCGCGGCGCGTGTTTCTGCGCCTGGATGGCGCAGCCGTCGAGGCCGGAGACGTGGTGGCGATCAACCAAGGCGATCGCGGCGACGCCCCGCGCAGCGGCCCGCTCAGGAACCGCGACCGCTTAGCGCATATCGAAGCCAAGCACAACACCGAGACGGCGCGCAACTTCTTCCGCACCACGCCCGACTTCCTGGCACTGCGCAAGTCCGACTGATTCCCGCCATGCCCGGCGCACGCCGAACACACCGGTCGCGCGACGCGCGGCCGGGCGCCGGGCTTCAGGCACGCTCTCCCACGTAGGGATTGGAGCGCCGCTCCCGGCCGAAGGTGGACATCGGCCCATGGCCGGGCACAAAGCGGACATCGTCGCCCAGCGGCCACAGGCGGTTCTTGATCGAGGCGAGCAATTGCGCATGATTGCCGCGCGGAAAGTCCGTGCGGCCGATCGAACCGGCGAACAGCACGTCGCCGACCAAGGCCAGCTTGTCGGAGACGGAACAGAAGATCACATGGCCGGGGGTATGCCCCGGACAATGTCGCACGTCAAGCACGGTCTCACCCACGGTGACGCTGTCGCCGTCGACCAGCCAGCGATCGGGCTCGAACTTTTCCACCGGCGCAAAGCCGAACATGCGCGTCTGGTTCTCCAGCTGATCGATCCAGAAGCGTTCGTCTTCATGCGGACCTTCGATGGGCACGCCGTGGCGACGCGCGAGTTCGGCGGTGCCGGCGCAATGGTCTAAGTGGCCGTGGGTGAGGAGGATTTTTTCAAGCCGCCCACCGGATTCGGCTAGCGCCGCCTCGATCAATTCCAGATCGCCGCCGGGATCGACCACCGCCGCACGACCGCTCTTCTCGCACACCAGAAGCGAACAGTTTTGCTGGAACGGCGTGACCGGAATGAGCGCGAACTTCATGCTGCTCTTACTGCGTACGCTTCAGACCGACGGCGCGATGTCCGATGTCGCGGCGAAACTGCATGCCGTCAAAGCGGATCGCCTCGAGCGCATCGTAGGCGCGCTTCTGCGCCATTTTTACCGAGTCGCCCAGAGCAGTGACGCACAGCACGCGACCGCCTGCGGTGCGGATGGCGTCGCCTTCCTTGAGCGTGCCGGCATGGAACACCACACACGCCGGATCCGCGCCGGGTTTGGGCAGGCCGCTGACGAGATCGCCCTTTTTCGGCGCGTCGGGGTAACCGTCGGCGGCCATCACCACGCCCAGCGCGGTATGGCGGTCCCAGTCGGCCTCGACCCCGGCGAGCGTTCCGGCTACGGCGTGTTCGAGGATTTCCAGCAGCTCGCTCTTCAAGCGCAGCATGATGGGCTGGGCTTCCGGGTCGCCCATGCGGCAATTGAATTCCAGTGTCTTCACGTTGCCGTGCGCATCGATCATCAGGCCGGCATAGAGAAAACCGGTGTAGGGGATGCCGTCGCGCGCCATGCCGGCAACCGTGGGCAGGATGATCTCGCGCATCACCCGCGCGTGCACCTCGGGCGTGACCACCGGCGCCGGCGAATAGGCGCCCATGCCGCCGGTGTTGGGGCCGGCATCGCCGTCCAGAAGGCGCTTGTGATCCTGCGAGGTGGCCAACGGCAGCACGTCGCGGCCGTCCACCATGACGATGAAGCTGGCTTCCTCACCGGCTAAGAACTCCTCGATCACCACGCGCGCGCCGGCCGTGCCCATGCCGTTTTCGAGCAGCATCATGTCGATGGCGGCATGCGCTTCGGCCGCGCGCATCGCCACCACCACGCCCTTGCCGGCGGCAAGGCCGTCGGCCTTGACGACGATCGGCACGCCGGCGCGCTCGACATGGGCATGGGCGGCCGCGGCGTCGCTGAAGGTCGCGTGCGCGGCCGTCGGAATCGCATGGCGCACCATGAAGCTCTTGGCGAAATCCTTCGAGCTCTCAAGCTGCGCCGCCGAGCGCGTCGGGCCGAATATTTTCAGGCCACGCGCGCGGAATTCGTCGACGATGCCGGCCGCCAGCGGCGCTTCCGGCCCCACCACGGTGAGATGGACATGCTCTTTCTGCGCGAAATCGGCGAGCGCGCGCACGTCGGTGATGGGGACGTTCTCGAGATTGGGCTCCATAGCGGTGCCACCGTTGCCGGGCGCCACATACACCAATTGCACCCGCTCCGACTGCGCGAGCTTCCAGGCCAGCGCATGCTCGCGCCCGCCGCCGCCGACCACCAGCAATTTCATCCGCGTCTCCCGCTCGTCGCGCTGCCGGATCGCATGCGCACTCAATCGGCCAGCACGGCAGAGGTGTACACCTCCTGCACGTCGTCGCAGTCCTCCAAGGCGTCGAGCAGCTTGTGCATCTTCACCGAATCGTCGGCCGACAGTTCCACCGGGTTCAAGGCCTTCATCACGACTTCGGCCACCGCCGCCTTCAGGCCTGCCTTCTCCAGCGCGGCCTTGACGGCAGCGAATTCGTTGGGCGCGGAAATCACCTCGATGGAGCCGTCGTCGTTGGTCACAACGTCTTCGGCGCCGGCGTCGAGCGCCGCTTCCATGATGCGGTCTTCACTGGCGCCGGGAGCGAAAATGAATTGCCCGCAATGCTTGAACATGAACGCTACCGAGCCCTCGGTTCCCATGCTGCCGCCGAACTTGGAAAACGCGTGGCGCACGTCGGCCACGGTACGGGTGCGGTTGTCGGTCATGCTGTCGACGATGATGGCCGCGCCGCCGTAGCCATAGCCCTCGTAGCGGATCTCGTCGTAATTGGCGCCGTCGAGCTGGCCGGCCCCGCGCTTGGTTGCGTTCTCGATGGTGTCCTTGGCGATATTGTTGTCGCGCGCCTTCTCGACGGCCAGGCGCAGTCGCGGATTGCTCCCGGCGTCACCCCCGCCCATCTTGGCGGCCACCGTGATCTCCTTGATCAGCCGGGTGGAGATCTTGCCCTTTTTCGCATCCTGGCGCCCCTTGCGGTGCTGGATGTTCGCCCACTTGGAATGGCCGGCCATGGTGTCGTAATTCCTGCTTGAATGACTGCGAAAGATCAGCATTTTATCATTCGGTCATGCCATTCCCGGACGTCAGCGGACGATGGTGGGGCGATAGCGAGGCGATCAAAAGGCGATTGAGAGACGATCGAAAGGTGATCGAAAGGCGTTTGAGAGGCGATCGAGAGACGATCGAGAGGCAATAGCGGAACGATCGGCCGCCATGCCCGCGCGCCGTGTCCATGCGCCAGGCGGGCCTGTGATTAAATGCCACAGGCGTCGGGGAAGGACGCCGACCACAAAAAGACTCCATGGCCATGCAGACCGCCAATTGCCCCTCCTGCGGCGCGCCGGTGAAATTCCAGTCGGCGGCCTCGGTGTTCGCGGTATGCGGCTATTGCACCTCGACCCTTATCAGGCGCGGCGCCGAGATTGAATCCATCGGCAAGATGGCGGCGCTGATGGACGACCCGACCCGCCTGCAGATCGGCAGCGAAGGGGTCTACAAGGGCGTGCATTTCGGCGTCATCGGCCGCATCCAGCTGCGCTACGACGCCGGGTTGTGGAACGAGTGGCACATCATGTTCGACGATCAGCGCACCGGCTGGTTGAGCGAGGCCGGCGGCGAGACCTATGTCACCTTCGAACAGGCCTTCGCTTTGGCGCCGCCACCCTTTTGCGCCATCCATCCGGACGACCGCATCGATCTCGGCGGCCGCTTCTACGACGTCACCGACATCGAGTCCGCCACCTGCATCGCCGGCGCAGGCGAGTTGCCTTTCAAGGTAGGTCCCGGATTTGCCGCGCCTGTGGTGGACCTGCGCTTGGACGAAGCCTTTGCCACCATCGACTACAGCGACGTGGCCGACGGCGGCACACCGCGGGTCTATGTCGGCGAGCGCGTCGACCTTCAGGTCCTGCGGCTGTCGAACCTGCGCGACCTTGCCGCCGACGAGGCGACGGCCGTGCCCAGTGTGGCTGCGGATGCCTTCAACTGCCCGTCCTGCGCGTCCCCCTTCACCTTGTCCAGCGGACGCATCAAGTCGTTCGGCTGCGCTTCCTGCGGCGCTCTGCTCGACACCAGCATGCGCGAGGTACGGCTGATCGGCCGAGCGCAGGCGGAGCTTGACGCACCGTTGCTGCTTCCGCTCGGCGCCAGAGGCAGCATGGGCGGCAGCGCCTGGCACGTCATAGGCCACATCCGGCGCGCTTCCGAACATGGCTTCGCCTGGAGCGAGTACCTGTTGTTCGGGGCCGACGGCGGTTTCGCCTGGCTGATCGAAAGCGATGCCCACTGGACCTTCGCACGCAACGCGCCCAAGCCCCTGAAAAAGTTCAACGCGCAGGTCCTGCAGGATGGCAAACGCTTCAATCGTTTCACCGGCTACCAGGCCGAAGTGCGCCACGTGCAGGGCGAGTGTTACTGGAAAGTCAAGGTCGGCGACACCGTCTTTGTGGAGGACTACATCGCCCCACCCTTGATCGCCAGCCGCGAGAAGGACGATCGCGAGGTCACCTGGACGGTGGGCGAATACGTCCTGCCGGCCGAGGTGCAAAAGGCGTTCGGACTGCCCGCCGCGTTGCCGACCCCGCGCGGCGTGGCGCCGAACCAGCCTTCGCCATGGGCCGGCACCGCGACAAAATTGTGGCAAGCCTTCGCCGCCTTCACCGTGCTTGCGCTTGCCCTGCAGATCTGGTTTGCCGTGACCACCACCGAAGTCCGGCGCGAGCAGGTCTCGCTCAAACCGGGTTCGGACAACAGCGTGCTGTCGGCGCCCTTCAAGGTTGACGGCAATGGGCCCCTGGCATTAAAGGCCGAGACCGACCTGCACAACAGCTGGGCGGGCTTGAGCTTCACCCTGGTGGACCCCAAAAGCGGCAAGGTCTGGAACACCGAAGAGCAGCTCGAATCCTATTCCGGGGTCGACGAAGACGGCGACCGCTGGAGCGAAGGCTCGAACTCGACCCTTGTGACCTTCGGTGACGTGCCCGCCGGCACCTACCGGTTGCAGATCGAAGCCGAGGTCGATCCGCAGTCGCCCGGCCCGCTCACGGCGGTATTGCGCCTGGAACGCGGCCATGCTTCCTGGTTCAACTGGCTGATGTTGCAATTCGGCCTGTTGACGGTGCCGCTCTTTGCGGGCTGGCGCACTCGCGCCTTCGAGGCTGCCCGCATGGCAGACAGCGACCATGCAGACGATGACGATGACTGACGCGGTGCAACGATGACCCGTTTCTACCTGATCGCCGGTATCGCCGCGCTGGCTTTTTTTTCGTACGCGCAACACCAGGGCATGAGCCTGTTCGGCAATCGCGGCGTGCAGCCGCTGACCGCCAAATCCGCAACCGGCGGCAGCAGCTGGCGCAGCGGCAGTCTTTCGCACAAGTAACCCAACCGCACCACAGGAGAGCACCACCATGGACCTCATCAATCCGCAAATCCTCATCAACTCGCTGGTATTTTCGCTCCTGGGCGTGATCGTGTTCTGGCTCTCGTTCGTGATCATCGACAAGATCACGCCCTACGAGTTGTGGAAGGAAATCATCGAGAAGCGCAACCAGCCGCTCGCCACCATCGTGGCGGCCATGTGCCTGGGCATCGCCATCATCGTCGCCGCGGCGATCCACTGACGCTCCCGACGAAAGGGCGCCGGCGCCATGGCCGGCGCCGCGCCCATGCGCCACGCGCTGCTGTTTTCGGTTTTTGTCGTCGCATCCTGCGGCCTCGCCTACGAGCTCATCGCCGCATCGCTGTCGAGCTATGTGCTGGGCGACTCGGTGACCCAGTTTTCCACCGTGATCGGCACCTATCTGTTCGCCATGGGCGTGGGCTCATGGCTGTCGAAGTTCATCGACCGCGCGCTTGCGGTGCGCTTCATCCAGATCGAAATCCTGGTGGGCGTCGTCGGCGGCTTCTCGGCCATGCTGCTGTTCATGGTGTTTGCCCATGCCGCCGGGCCGTTCCGCCTGGTGCTCTACGGCCTGGTGTTCGTCACCGGCGTGCTGGTGGGCTTGGAAATCCCGCTGATCATGCGTATCCTCAAGCGCGACCTCGCCTTCAAGGATCTGGTTGCGCAGGTGCTCACCTTCGATTATCTCGGCGCGCTGGCGGTCTCGATCCTGTTTCCGCTCGCGCTGGCGCCGCATCTGGGCCTGATGCGCACCAGCCTCTTGTTCGGCATCATGAACGTCGCCGTCGCGCTGTGGGCGATCCGCCTGTTCGGCGCGACTCTCAAGGACGCCCGCTTCCTCATGTTGCAAGGCGTACTGGCACTGGCGCTGCTGATCGGTGGCATGGCCGGCGCCGACCGCCTGACCTCACTGGCCGAGGAAGGCATCTACGCCGACCGCATCATCCATGCCGAGACCACGCCCTACCAGCGCATCGTCATCACGCGCTGGCGCGACGATATCCGCCTGTTCCTCAACGGCAACCTGCAATTCTCCTCACGCGACGAATACCGCTACCACGAGGCCCTGGTGCATCCAGCGCTCGCGGCCCTGCCGGGCGCGCGCCGCGTGCTGATCTTGGGCGGCGGCGACGGCTTAGCCGCGCGCGAGGTGCTCAGGTACCCGAACGTGGAGTCGGTGATGCTGGTGGACCTTGATGGCCGCATGACGGACCTGTTCCGCACCAACGCGCTCCTGACACAACTCAACGCCGGCGCGCTCTCCAACCCGAGACTCAAGGTGGCCAACCAGGACGCGCTCAAATGGCTGGAAGAGCATGGCGGCGATGCCTTCGACCTGGTGCTGATCGATTTCCCCGACCCTTCCAACCATGCGCTGGGCAAGCTCTACTCGTCAGCCTTCTACCGGCTGCTGCAAAAGCACCTCTCCGTACGCGGCCTGGTGGTGGTGCAGGCCACCTCGCCCTACTACGCGCGCAAGTCGTTCTGGTCGGTGGTCGCCACGCTCGAGGACGCCGGCTTCACCACTGCGCCCTATCATGCCTATGTACCCTCGTTCGGCGAGTGGGGCTATATCATCGCCGGACGCAAGCCGTTCGTGCCGGCCGCGACCTATCCGGTGGCGCTGCGCTTTCTCACCGTCGAGACGCAACGGCTGATGTTCGACTTTCCGGCCGACATGACGCGCGTGCCGGCGGAAGTGAACCGGCTCAACAGCCAGGCCCTGGTGCGCACCTTCGAGGATGAATGGCGCCGGGTGATCCGCTGAACAGCGCCTGCCCGTGAAGCGCCGCGCCTTCCTTGCCGCTCTGCCCGGCGGCCTGTTCGCCTCCTGCGATTTCCGCGACGGCGTGGCGCAACCCGTGGGCGCCATGGGCGGCCCCGACATGGCCCTCGGACACCTGTTGCGCGACGGCGGCGTCCCGCTGCCGACCGAGGAAAGACGCATCGGCATCGCGATCGTCGGCGCCGGCATCGGCGGCCTGTCGGCTGCCTGGCGCCTGGCGCGCGCCGGCCTCACCGACTTCTGCCATTTCGAACTCGAAGCCGTTGCCGGCGGCAACGCGCGCCATGCGCACAACGCCTTCACCCCCTATCCGCTGGGCGCGCATTATCTGCCGCTGCCCGGCAGCGAAGCCGACGACCTGCGCGACCTGCTCGCCGATCTCGGCGTGTTGCAGGGCGACCCACGGGCGGCGCTAGCGCGCTACGACGAGCGATATCTGGTGAGCGCGCCGCAGGAGCGCCTGTACCAGGGCGGGCTGTGGCATGAGGGGCTCGTGGCGCGCAACGCACTGAGCCGGCAGGACAGCGAGCAGATGCAGCGCTTCGACGGGGTCATGGAAGGCATGAAGAGCCTGCGCGGCGCCGATGGCAGGCGCGCCTTCGCCATTCCGAGCCTGCTGCGATCGCCCGGTGCGGCCACCGATGCACTGGACCGCATCAGCATGGCCGCCTGGATGCAGGCGCAGGGCTTCGATTCGCCCCATCTCGCCTGGCAGGTGGACTATGCCTGCCGCGACGACTACGGCGCCCGCGCCCAGGATGTTTCGGCCTGGGCCGGCATCCACTACTTCGCCGGCCGCAACGGCGCCGCACGCGATGCCGATGCGCACAACGTGCTCACCTGGCCGGAAGGCAACGGCTGGCTGGTCAGGCAGATGCAGGCCTGGCTGAAAGCGAAACAGGTGGCGCCGATCCACACCGGCGCGCTTTGCACGCGCATCGAGGCCGCGTCGGGTCATGCACTGATTGACATTTATCACGCCGCAGAAAAACGCAGCGTGCGCTATCGCGCAGAGCGGGTGATCTGGGCGGCGCCCGCCTTCACCCTGGCGCGCGCCTGGGTCAACGCGCCGCCCGGACTTGCTGCGGCAGCGCAGGCCGTCGTCACCAGTCCCTGGCTGGTTGCCAACCTGACCTTGGACACCCTGCCGCGCGATGCCGGCCCCGCGCCCATCGCCTGGGACAATGTGCTGCATGAAAGCCCCGCTCTGGGCTATGTGGTCGCCACCCACCAGACCATCCGCAGTGGCCCCGGACCGACGGTGCTCACCTACTATTGGCCGCTGGCGGAGTTCACGCCGCGGGAAGCGCGCGCGCGCCTGGCCAGTCAGCCGTGGACGACCTGGGTCGACGCCATCCTTACGGAGTTATCGCGGCCCCATCCGGGTCTGCGCCGGCAGCTGCAGCGCGTCGATCTGTGGCGCTGGCCCCATGCGATGCCGCGGCCGGTCCCCGGAATGTTGAGCGCGCCGGCACGCGCGGCGCTGGCGGGTTTGTCGGGGTCGCTCTTGTTCGCGCACTCGGATTTGTCCGGCCTGCCGCTCTTCGAAGAAGCGCATTTCGCGGGGGTGCGAGCGGCCGTGATGGCGGCGGCAAAGCACGGTTCAACTTGCACGCAGGCGCCGTCATGTTCGCCGGTTCGAACGGGCCATCAGCGCATTTGATCCAGCGATGTTCCTTGCAGGTACTCGGCAAACAACGGGTCGTCAATGGCAGTCGGTCCGCCGTTCGACTGGCTCACCAGCCCCGCGCGCCGCAAACGTTCGATGGCAGCTCGCACCTTAGCCACCGTCGGCCGTCCGCCTTGCCCCTTACCCAGCGCGTCCAGAGTCTCGCGTCCCATCGGCGGGCGTCCCTGCGCTATCGCCAAAAGTACCCGCCGTTCGAACAGATCGTACGGCTGCAACAGCGCGCTCCAGCCGGCCACTTGCCGATCATCAAGCAGATATCGCTTGACGCCTGCGTCCACGTCGGTGAGGCCTTCCGCCGAAATCGACTTCACCAGATCCCGCATCAGGCGGGGTTTGAATCCTATCCTCTCGAAGACGCTGCGCAGGTCTTCCAGCTTCAGTCGCTTGCCTGGATGAATCATGGCGAAGTGGTTCGCCAGTTGTTCCAGGTATTCATCACCCAACACGGGAAAATCCAGAAGCTGCGCGAACTGGTACATCGGTGCGCCGGCGCTGGTCAACATGCGGGCCATGGCCTCCTGCGAAGAGCCGGTGAAGACCGCCATCAGAACTGCGCGGCGCTTGTGCAGAACCGCACGCAAGGCGGCGATGATCTTCTCGCCGTCGGCGACGTCACCCAGAGACTGGATTTCGTCGAGCATCAGCAGAACCGGCTTGCCCGAGGCGCCCGACAACCGGACTACCAGGGCATCCAGGCGCAATTCAGGCGCTGATGGCAGCGGCCGCCTTTCGGGAGCATCTCCAAGGTCCAGCGAAGCGCCCATCATGCCCACCCGCTTCACCATGGTTCCGGCGAGCCTTCCCGCTCTACCACCGGGTATGGTCGCGTCGTCGAGTGCTTCTTCCAGGGCATGATTGATGGCGTCCAGCGGGGCCGATTTCTGTAACCACAAGTCGGCATAGACAGGCAGCCATTTGACGCGCTTGGCTGCCGGCGCAAGGTCGTGATCAAGGAAGAAGGTCTTGCCGACCCGGCGCGGCGCGAACATCGCCAGCGGACGGCCGGGTTGAGCCTTGATCAATGACAGGTAACTCCGGGCCAGATCTGGACGACGTACTTCGATTTCGTCGAAGGTTTTCATTTTGCCGTTCGTTGTCGTAATAACGACAATTGTCGCATTAACGACAACGAACGACAACAACCCGGGGCGAACACGCGATGCGCGTCATGCCCGTCCTTGCGCCGACGCCGGCAATCCGAACACCCGGTCGAACGCCCACGTGAAGCCGATGGTGTAGACGAAGAAAAACAGGTTCAGGCCAAGGTTGACCACGAACGAGCGCGCGTACGAAATGTCGAGCCACCAGGCTGCGACCGGCAGGAGCACCACCAGGAAGCCCAGTTCGAAACCGATGGCATGGGCTAAGCGCCGCAACAGGCTGCGGCCACGCACGTCCTGGCGCGCCTCCCAGCGCTCGAATAGCATGTTGTAGCCGAAGTTCCACGCCACCGCGAACACGGATGCGAATACCGCGAGCGCACCGGCACGCCCGACACCGGCGTCGGATGCGCTGAAGAAACCCAGCGTGCCGCAACCGAGGGCGATGGTTTCGTAGATGGCGACGTATACGACCTTGCGCGCGATGCCTTGCAAGCGCATGGTCACGGCACGCGGCGGCCGCAGCCAACCCTGCCACGCCTCGGTCCCTCGCTCACCAGCACCGCGCGGCGGCACCCAGTCGGCGCCGCGTGGCCGAGCGCAACTGGCGCCGCGTGGCGGAGCGCAACTGGCGCCGTGTGGCGCAGCGCAACCGGCGCGCCGGGTTCAAACCGCACGCGGTTTGAGCAGATAGTTCAGCACCACCTCGGTGGCGTGGCGCAAATGGCTTTCGCGCGCCACCGGGCTCATCAGGTCGCGTGCCAGCACCGTCGAGAGGGTAAAGCGGTTCGACAGGTAGTAATAGTTGAGCGCAACCAGCGTGATGTAGACCTCGGCCGGATCGATCCCGCCCCTGAAAACGCCGGACTCCTGGCCGCGCTGCAGGATGGCGCGGATGTTGTCTTGCACCGGCGACACCAGTTGGGCGAGCTTGCGCGACTTTTTCAGATACTTGGCCTCGTGCAGGTTCTCGCTGTTGATCAGGCTGATGAATTCCGGATGCTCGATGTAGTAGTTCCAGATGAAATCCACCAGGCGCTTGACCGCCTCGACCGGCTCTAAGTGATCGAGTTCGAGAGCCTTCTCGGCTTCGGCCAAGCGGATGTAGACCGACTCCAGCACCGTCAGGAACAACTGGTCCTTGGAGAGGAAGTAGTAGTACAGCATGCGCTCGTTGGTGCCGGCGCGTTTGGCGATGCGGTCGACACGGGCTCCACCGAGACCGTGCTTGGTGAACTCGCCGGTGGCGGCGTCGAGAATCCGCGCGCGCGTGCGCTCGGGGTCGCGCTTTGGCTTGGTGCCGGCGCGCGGCCGTCCGCGTTTGGGCGCTTCGATCGCTTTTTCCATGCTCGCTTCCCTTTCACCATCGGCAGACGTCGTCGGCCTGCCCCCGGGCGCGGCTTGAGTTTGCTTTATTGCACTGCACAAGTGGGATAATTCTAGCCTGAAAGCCCCTCGCTTCCCGCCGCGCCCTCATCCGCTCGACCCCAATGCCGACTCTGGCCGAGAACATCGACGCCGTCTTGCCGCAGACGCAGTGCACCCGCTGCGGCTACCAGGGCTGCCGTCCGTATGCGCAGGCGCTTGCCGAAGGCGATGCCGACATCAACCAGTGCCCGCCCGGCGGCGCTGCCGGCATCGTCAAGCTGGCCGGCCTGTTGCAGGTGGTAGCCAAACCCCTCAATCCGGCCAACGGCGTGGAACAGCCGCTGCAAGTGGCATCGATCGACGAGGATCGCTGCATCGGCTGCACCCTGTGCATCCAGGCCTGCCCGGTCGATGCGATCCTGGGCGCGCCCAAGCGCATGCACACGATCCTGGCGAGCTGGTGCACCGGCTGCGAGTTGTGCATCGCGCCCTGCCCGGTGGATTGCATCGTCATGGCGCCGGTGCAACCCGCAAGGCAGTGGAGCACAGCCGACGCCGGGCGCGCACGCCATCGCTTCTACGCGCGCAACGAGCGCCTCGCGCTTGAGAAACGGGAGCGCGAACGCAAGCTGGCCGCGAAATCGACCACCGGTCAACCGGCGGGCGACGCGGAAGAGGCCCAGGCGCAGGCACGCAAGAAAGCCGTCATTGCCGCCGCGATGGAGCGCGCACGCATTCAGCGCGAAGCCGCGCAGCCGAAAAACATCGCACCTGCATCGCCGGAGGTGCGCCGGCAAATCAACGAGGCCGAGGCGCGACGTACGCGCCTGGCGCAGGAGCGCTTGTGAATCCATCCAAACGCAGCGAGATCTTCCGCCGCTGGCGTGAAGCCAACCCGCACCCCAAAAGCGACCTCGAATACGCTTCGACCTTCGAACTTCTGGTGGCCGTGATTCTCTCGGCGCAGGCGACCGACAAGGGCGTCAACGCCGCCACCCGCAAGCTCTATCCGGTGGCGAACACCCCGGCCGCGATCGCCGCACTGGGCGAAGACGGCCTGGGCCCCTACATCCGGACCATCGGCCTGTGGAAGGCCAAGGCGAAGAACGTCGTCGCCACCTGCCTGCTGCTGCAAGAGCGCCACGGCGGCGTGGTGCCGGATGATCGTGCAGCACTCGAAGCACTGCCTGGCGTCGGCCGCAAGACCGCCAATGTGGTGCTCAACATCGCCTTCGGCCACCCCACCATCGCGGTGGACACGCACAACTTCCGCGTCGCCAACCGCACCGGCATTGCGCCGGGCAAGACCGTCGAGGCGGTCGAAGCAGGCTTGAACAAATTCGTGCCCGACGAGTTCCGCCTGCATGCTCACCACTGGCTGATCCTGCACGGCCGTTACACCTGCAAGGCGCAAAAGCCGGATTGTCCGAACTGCGCCGTAAGCGACCTCTGCGAATTCAAGGCAAAGACGCCCGATCCGCTGGCGGAAAAAAACCAGATCCCGGCGCGAGCGAAAAAGTCGCCGGCGCAGAAGGCGGCAACAGCCAAGCGCGCCCACAAGCCGGCGACAGGCAAGCCGGCGGCCAGGCTCGCCAAGAGCTGCGGCGACTGAGCATGTTCAACCCCAGCCGCGACGAAGTCCGTCAATTCTTTTTCGACGTATGGAAAAAACACAATGCGCACGAGGTGATGACGCCGCTGGAGCTGCGCTCGCTCGACTGGGTGCTGGAACATCCCGAATACCATGCGCTTCTGGCCGACCCGGCCAAATATCTGGAACGCGACTACCTGCCCGCATCAGGCGAAGTCAACCCTTTCCTGCACCTCTCGCTGCACCTGTCGGTGACCGAGCAGGTATCGATCGACCAGCCGCCCGGGCTGCGCGCTGAATACGAGCGCTTGGCGCGCAAGCACGGCTCCCTGCACGAAGCCGCGCACGACGTGCTTGAATGCTTGGGGCAAGCGGTCTGGAAGGCGCAGCGCGACGGCACCGGCCCGGACGGCGCCGCCTATCTCGAATGCGTCAGGCACAAATAGAAGGACACCGATGAACCCGAACGTCGATCCGGCCGAACTGGAGAAGTTTTCCTCCCTCGCCGCCAAGTGGTGGGACCCGACCTCCGAGTTCAAGCCGCTGCATGAGATCAACCCGCTGCGCCTGAACTGGATCGACTCGATAGCCCCGTTGGCGGGCAAGCGCGTGCTTGACATCGGCTGCGGCGGCGGCATCCTCGCCGAAGCGATGGCGAAAAAGGGCGCGCGTGTCATGGGCATCGACTTAGCCGACAAACCGCTCAAGGTGGCCGCGCTGCACAAGCTCGAATCCGGTGTGCCGGTCGACTATGAATGCATCGGCGCCGAAGACCTGGCCGCGCGCGAACCCGGAACATTCGATGTGATCACCTGCATGGAAATGCTGGAGCATGTGCCCGACCCCGCCTCCACCGTGCGCGCCTGCGCTGCCTTAGTCAGGCCCGGCGGCCAGGTGTTTATTTCCACCATCAATCGCAACCCCAAGGCCTATCTGTTCGCCATCATCGGTGCGGAATATGTGCTGCGCCTGTTGCCGCGCGGCACCCACGACTACGCCAAACTGATCCGTCCTTCAGAGCTGGCGCGCTTTTGCCGCGACGCGCGCCTCGACACCGGCGCGATCTCCGGCATGAGCTACAACCCGCTCACGGGCCGCTACTGGCTGGGCAAGGACACCGATGTCAACTACCTGATGCATGCCGTCAAACCCACCGCTTGACCGTTACCAAAATCACGACAGCCTCGCCAGAGGAATGTTTTTGTCATGCGTTTGGAAGTTCTAAACAATGCACACCCACAACCACACCCCATGATCGACTGCGTCCTCTTCGACCTCGACGGCACCTTGGCCGACACCGCGCCGGACTTGGCCGCCGCCTTGAACAAGATGCGCGCCGACCGCGGGCTCGCACCGCTGCCGCTCGACCCGCTGCGGCGCATGGCGTCTTCCGGCGCGCGCGGCCTGGTAGGCGTAGGCTTCGGCCTCAAACCCGGCGACCCCGACTACGAGGCGCATCGGGTAGAGTTTCTCGACAACTATGAACGCGCGCTGCACGTGCATACCCGCCTGTTCGACGGCGTCGAAGACCTGCTCGCCCGGCTCGAAGCCATGCCGCGCAAATGGGGCGTGGTGACCAACAAGGCGCGGCGCTTCACCGATCCGCTGGCCCGTTCGATCGGCTTCACCGCTCGCGCCGCCTGCGTAGTGTCCGGCGATACGACAGCGCATGCCAAGCCGCATCCGGCGCCATTGCTGCATGCAGCGCAGGTCAGCGGGGTCGACCCTCGGCGCTGCATCTACATCGGCGACGATCTGCGCGACATCCAAGCCGGTAAAGCGGCCGGCATGCGCACCCTGGCCGTGACGTGGGGCTATCTGGGTGCGGGCGAACCGCCGGACCAATGGGGCGCGGACGCGGTGATCGCAACGCCTGCGGCCGTGCTTGAATTTCTCGGCCAATGAATCGCGCCGCCGCCTTCGCGGCCTTGCTGGAAAACGATCCGGCAAACAAAGTGCATCTCGCCCGCACGGCACACCAGTTGCCTGCCGGCGATGAATGCTCACATGCTCTCGCAGCGACATATCCAGGACGCCCGCAGCGACCTCTGCTGGTCCACCCGGCACGCGTCCCGCAACGCGGTCTCGGCACACCGGCGGGCCGGGCCGCGCTCATCCACGCCATCGCGCACATCGAATTCAACGCGATCAACCTCGCACTGGACGCGCTCTGCCGCTTCTCCGGCATGCCACCGGCCTATTACAGCGACTGGATGCAGGTGGCACTGGAAGAGGCCCAACACTTTTCGCTTCTGCGTGCGCATTTGCAGTCCATGGGGCACGATTACGGCGACTTTCCGGCGCACAACGGCCTGTGGGAAATGGCCGAAAAAACCCGCGATGACGTGCTCGCGCGGATGGCGTTGGTGCCGCGCATCCTGGAGGCGCGCGGGCTCGATGTGACACCAACGATTCGCGCAAAGCTTGCAAACGTCGGCGATCACGCCGCCGCCGGCATCCTCGACGTTATCCTGGCCGACGAGGTGGGCCATGTGGCCATCGGCAACAAGTGGTATCACGCGCTTTGTGCCAAGCGAGGTCTCGATCCTGAGGCCGAATTCAAGCGCCTTGCTAAACTGCTTGATGCCCCGCGGGTGCGACCGCCGTTCAATCGGGCGGCTCGCCTGGCCGGCGGCTTCACCGAAAAGGAACTGGCGGCATGGGAAGATGCCGCTTGAACCGGAAACGTCATCATGCCCGCAACCGCATCATCGAGTTCCCCGCGTTTTCCTTCGGTTGACCGGCTCGCCAACCTGCCCTTCGCCGTCGAACTGATCGCACGCTTCGGCCGCCACGCCGTGATCGAATCGATCCGCGTCGGCTTGGCCGAGCGCCGCGCGGCGGCGGTGGCCGGCAAGGTCGTGACGCTGGATTCGGGGGACGTGATCTTGGCCGACGTCGCCGCGCGCATCGAAGCAGACTTCGCGCCCAGCCTCAAGCCGGTCTTCAACCTGACCGGCACGGTGCTGCATACCAACCTGGGCCGAGCCCCGCTGCCACAGGAGGCGATCGAGGCCATGGCCATGGTGGCCGGCGGCGCCAGCAACCTCGAATACGACCTTGCATCGGGCAAGCGTGGCGACCGCGACGACCACGTGGAAGACCTGGTGAAAAAACTCACCGGCGCCGAAGCCGCCACGGTCGTCAACAACAACGCCGCCGCCGTCCTCCTCGTATTGAATGCCCTGGCGAACCGCCGCGAGGTGCCGGTGTCGCGCGGTGAACTGATCGAGATCGGCGGTTCCTTCCGCCTGCCGGACATCATGGCGCGCGCCGGCTGCAAGCTGGTGGAAGTGGGCACCACCAACCGTACCCATCTGGCGGATTTCGAGAACGCCATCGGCGCGAAAACCGCTTTGGTGATGAAAGCGCATGCGAGCAATTTCGTGGTGCGTGGCTTCACCGCAGCCGCAGCAGAAGCAGATATCGCGCGCATATGCCACGAGCGCGGCGTGCCATTCGTGGTGGACCTGGGCGCAGGCTCGCTGATCGACCTCGCGGCCTATGGCCTGCCGCGCGAACCCACCGTGCGCGACACGCTCGCCCATGGCGCCGATCTGGTCACCTTCAGCGGCGACAAGTTGCTCGGAGGTCCGCAAGCCGGCATCATCGCCGGCCGCGCCGATCTGGTGGCGAAGGTGAAAAAGAGTCCCTTGAAGCGCGCCTTGCGCATTGACAAGGTGACCATGGCGGCCCTGGCCGCAGTGTTGCGGCTCTACCTTGACCCCGATCGCCTGCGCAACCGTTTGCCGACCCTGCGCCTCCTGACTCGGCCGGCGGCGGAGATCCGCGCCAGCGCCGAACGTGCACAACCCTTCCTGGAAGCGCGGCTCGTCGGTTGGGCCACGGTCATGGTGGTCGATTGCGCCAGCGAAATCGGTTCCGGCGCGCAGCCGCTGGAGAAGCTGCCCAGCGCGGGCCTGGCGATCGAACCCTTGGCCGCGCGCGGCCGCGGCGGCGCGCTCAAGCGTCTGGCCGAGGCCCTGCGTGCCTTGCCGATGCCGGTGATCGGTCGCATCGAGGACGACCGTCTGGTGCTCGACTTCCGCTGCGTTGAAGACGAGGCCGGTCTGGTCGCCCAGTTCGCGCAACTGCCGACCCTGCAATGATCATCGCCACCGCCGGCCATGTGGATCATGGCAAGACCTCCTTGGTCAAAGCGCTGACCGGTATCGACGCCGACCGCCTGCCCGAGGAAAAGCGGCGCGGCATGACCATCGACTTAGGCTTCGCCTATCTGCCGGTGGAAGGCGGGCGCACCATCGGCTTTGTCGATGTGCCGGGGCATGAACGCTTCGTGCACAACATGCTGGCGGGCGTCACCGGGATCGACTGTGCGCTGCTGGTGGTGGCGGCCGACGACGGGCCGATGCCGCAAACCCGTGAGCACCTGGCAATTCTCGACCTGCTGGGCATCGCGGTTGGCGCGGTCGCGTTGACCAAGATCGACATGGTGGAAGCGGCGCGGGTCGAGCAGGTAGCCACCGAGATCGCCGAGCTGCTGGCGCCGACCGCGCTGGCGGGGGCGCCGGTGTTTCCGCTATCGGCCATCAGCGGCGCCGGCGTGGCCGAACTGCGCGCGCATCTGCTGCACATCGGGCAGGCGCGCCAGGCGCGCGCAGCCGGCGGCCTGTTTCGCATGACCGTGGACCGCAGTTTCACCTTAGCCGGCGCCGGCACCGTGGTGACCGGCACGGTCTTAGCGGGGTCCGTCAAGACGGGCGACCAGGTAAGCGCGCTTACGGCCGACCTGCCGGCGCGGGTACGCGGCCTGCATGCGCAGAACCGCGCGGCGCAGGCGGCGAGCGCGGGCGACCGCTGCGCCCTGAACCTGACCGGCAACGCGGTGGCGCACGCGAGCATCGCGCGCGGCGACGTCATCGCCGCCCCCGGCGCGGCGCCGCCGGCGCTGCGCATCGACATCCGCCTGCGCGTGCTGCCGGGCGAGGCGCGCGCGCTGCGCCACTGGACCCCGGTGCATGTGCATCTGGGTGCGGCCAACGTCACCGGTCGGGTCGCCCTGCTGGAACAGGACGCAATCGAAGCCGGCAAGGACGGCTTAGCGCAACTGGTGCTCGACCATGCGGTCGCGGCCTGTCACGGCGATGCGGTGATCCTGCGCGACCAGTCGGCGCGCCGCACCGTCGCCGGCGGCCGGGTGATCGACGTCTTCGCGCCGCCGCGCGGCCGCGCCCGTCCGGCCCGCTTAGCCTACTTGCGCGCGATGGCCCATGCGGACGCGGGCGCGGCGCTCGCAGGCGTGCTGGCCGCCGCACCCGACGGGCTCGATCTGGCGCGCTTCGCCGCCTGCCGCAATCTCGACGCCGGCACGATGGAGGCGCTTATCAAGGCCACGCCGCTGCGCCGGGTCGGCGCCGACATCGGCTTCGACGCCGCGCACTGGACCAGCGCGCGCCGGGCTGCGCTGGCTGCGGTGACGGCCTGGCATGCGCGCCAGCCTGAATCCCCCGGCCCGCCGGAGGAGCGCATTGTCGAAGGCAGCGGACGCCGCCTGGCGCGCGTGTCGATTGCCGCGCTGACGCAGGAACTGGTGAGTGAAGGCCTGCTCGAACGCGCCGGCGCCGCCCTGCGCCTGGCCGGCCGGCGCAATGATCTCAACCCTGCCGACAGCGCGCTGTGGACGCGCATCCAGAAGGAAATGCAGGGCGGCGCCAAGGCCGCGCCGACCTGCGCGGAGCTGTCGCTTGCCATGCGCGAACCGCAAAAACGCATCAAGGATCTGCTGTTGCGCCAGGCCAAGGCGCGCCTGGCGTGGCACGTTGCCAATGACCGCTTCATGCTGCCCGCCATGGTCCACACCCTGGCCGCGCACGCGGCCGCGCTGGGCGGGCCGGAGCGCAAGGAGCGCTTCCCCGCCACCGCGTTTCGCGACCGTTCCGGGCTGGGCCGCAACCTGGCCATCGAGGTGCTGGAGTTCTTCGATCGTTCGAAGTTCACCCGGCGCTTGGGCGAGGTGCGGCTGGTGATGGTGGCGCCGGATGCGATATTCGGGCCGCCGGATTCCGCCTGAAGCCGGTAAACTTGCGTCGATAAGGAAGAGAATCGTCCCCGGTGGGGCGCCCGGACTTCAAACCCGGAGAGGGGCGTAAGACGTTCCTGGTGGGTTCGACTCCCACTCACTTCCGCCACGTGGCCCAGGCGCGCGCGTGCGCCAAAAAAATGCCGCTCGGTAGGGCGAGGATCCGCCTACACCCTCCAGCACTCGCCAACCCCCGCCAAGCGGGCTATTTTTTCTGCGCTTCGTAGAAATTGACCAGCCTGACGACATCGGCCGCCTCGATGCGTCCGAGCGGACCGTCACTGTAGCTCGCGCCGATCACCTTGGCTTCCGTATTGAGGATGAATTCGGAAGGCTGGATGATCTGGCGCCGTTCTTCCCACCACGACCCCATCAAATCGGCCTGGGCCCGCGTGACGCAGTAGCCCACCGGGAAATCAACCTCGTCGGCCACCAGTTTGGCCTTGTCTTCCGCGTCGATGCTGGCGGCAAACACCTTGACCCCGAGCGCGGCAAGTTCGTCTTTCAGCTTGGCGAAGCCGACCAACTGTCGGCGGCAGTAGGGTCACCAGTGTCCGCGGTAGAACAGCACGACGCGGTATTTCGCGGCCAGACCGTCGGGCAATGTCATGGCGCCGCCGCCGACGACCGGAATGGTCAGCGCCGGGAACGTGGAACCGATATGGAGTTTTTCAGCCATGCGAATGCCCCTTTCGTTGATGTGAACGGTGTCAGGACTGCGCAGTGGCGCGCGCCAGCGGAACGGCTCCGAGCGTGCGCATGAACACCTGCATGCCGTAGTGAAACGAGATGAAGCCACCCAGCTCCATGATCTGCGCTTCGCTGTAGTGGCGTTTGAGCTCGTCGTAGAAAGCCCGGTCGACCTTCTGCGGATCCAGATACATCTGGTCGGCATAGCGCAGCGCAACCTTTTCGGCTGCGGTAAAGCGCGGGTCGTCGTCGTAGTCGCCGCAGCCGGCGTCGATGGTGGCTTCATCGAGGCCGGCTTCCAGCGCTTTCTTCGAACGCAGGCCACCGAAATACGGGTCACCGGCAAAACGCGCAAGCTGGATGCGGATGATTTCCTTCAGGCGATGATCGACATTGCCCTGGCCGTGCGAGACCAGCAACGCCTTGAGCAGCACCTTGGCGTAGCTGGGCACGCGCGCGACGATGCGGGTAAACAGCGCATCGGGCACGCC
>JAYVST010000352.1:0-1912 GCA_043775255.1 Burkholderiales bacterium | reverse complement strand
TCGGCCATGCGGCACATCTCGTCCTGCGCGCGCCGCCGTGCTTGCGGATCGCGTTCCTCCAGAAGCTTCTTGTTGCGCGCAGTATTGGCGTTGATGTATTCGATAGCGATCGGTCGCCGCTCCTTTTCGTAGCGTGCGAGGATTTCGTCCTGCGCCTCGCCGCGGTGTACGGCGATCAGCTTGCCGGCCAGGTTGATGGCATCGTGCAGGCCGCCGTTCATGCCCATTCCGCCCAGCGGATTGTTCAAATGCGCGGCATCGCCCGCCAGGAAAACACGTCCGCGACGGTACTGCCTGGCCACGCGTTGCTGCACCTTGTAGATGGTCCGGTGCACGATCTCGTAGGGCTCCGGGCGCGCGACCACGCCCTGCAGGCGCGCTTCGGTTCCGGCATCCGACACCACCGCGTCGTCGGGCTCGTCGACTGCGGTCGGAAACAGGCAGCGCCACAGGCCGCGCACGCGCAGCAACACGCACCACTCGTCGATGTCGGCGATGTAGTTCACGTAGCACAGCCGCTCGAGGTGGGCGGCGAAATCGAAGGAGGTGCTGACCGAATAGAAGCGCTCGGGAAAAGTGAAGCCCTCGAATTCGATGCCAAGCGATTCGCGCACGGCGCCGCGCGCGCCGTCGGCAGCAATGAGAAAGTCTCCTTGCGCGGCCGCGGCCGGTTGCGCAAGACGCAATTCCACCCGATCAGCCGACTGCGTGACGTCTTCCACCTGCGCACCGAACACGACGCTTGCATGGGGAAAGGCCTTCAGGCGCTCGTTGACCATGCGGGTGTAGCGGTATTGCTCGAATTGCACGCGGTACGGGTGATCGGTTTCGCCGCGCAGCAGCTCCAAGTCGAACTGCGCTACCGCCCCGGTGCGGCGGTCGCGGTACTGGGTATGGCGCGCGATCAGGCCGCCGGCGAGGATCTCGTCGGCAAAGCC
This sequence comes from Burkholderiales bacterium, assembly GCA_043775255.1. Taxonomy (GTDB): domain Bacteria; phylum Pseudomonadota; class Gammaproteobacteria; order Burkholderiales; family JAEUOS01; genus JAEUOS01. The sequence goes on along the minus strand of JAYVST010000352.1, from coordinate 974 downwards.
CAGTTCGGCCATCATGTCCAGGGTGGGCGGATGCCAGGTCGAGGCGCGCAGGTCTTCGGCCAGATCGGGCGTGCGCTCGAATACAGTGACCGGGATGCCGGCGCGCGCCAGCATGAAGGCAGCGGTAAGCCCTACCGGCCCGGCGCCGGCGACCAGCACGTGATTCAGCGCCATCGGCGCCTAGTGGTTGAGGAACAATGAGCCCCAACCAGGGCGCTGGTCCTTGATGCCGTGCTGTCGAAGGGCAAACCAGTAGGTGGCAGTGTTGATGGCGATCACTGGCTTGTCGAGCCAGAACTCAGCCATCGCGGCCACTTCTCCCATGGCAAGATTGGTGCCGACCTGCACGATAGCGTCAACCTTCCCCTTGTTCACCTCGATGACGGCGTCGCGCAGGCGCTGGCGCGGCACATGCGCGATCGTCATCGGGCTGTCACACTTGAGGCCGATGAGATTGACCACCTCGAAGCCGCAGTCGGTGAAGAAGCGATGGACCTGGCGGTCGCCGACCGGCATGTAGGGCGTGATGATGCCCAGGCGCTTGATGCCGCGGCCGTAGGCACGCAGGGCCGCACGGCAGGCGTCCGATCCCATGGTGAGTTTGCCGCCGGTGATTTTCTCCAGGCGCTTCTCCAACTTGCGCTGGCCCTTGAGGCCGTCCCAGAAGGTCTCGGCCGACATGCCCAGAATGACATGGTCGGGGCTGCAACTCATCACCGACTCGATGGCCGGTTCGAGCGAGGCGCGGATGTTGTTGAGCATCACCATGAAGCCGGCGTCGTCCTTCACGCGGGTGTCTGGAATGATGCAACGTGAGAAATGGTTGGTCACGCCATAGGGGCGCAGGCTGTCGAACTCGGGCTGCACCGATGTATTGGTGGAGGGGGCGACGACGCCGAATTTCATCCGATAACCGAGGGAATCGCTCATGGTGTTTCCGCTAATTGACAATCCAAACGAGTGTACACAATAAT
>JAYVST010000351.1:0-12932 GCA_043775255.1 Burkholderiales bacterium | reverse complement strand
CGATCTCAATTTCACCATCTGGCGCGGATTTCAGGCCCAGGGGGTGAAGATTCCATTCCCGCAACGCGACGTACGGCTGTTGCGCGAACCGGACTGATGTCGCGAACGGTTCGTGCGAATTGCGCAAAGACAGGCAAGTCCGAAGCCGAACGCGAATCGTTCGCTTTTTCGCACTTTCGGAACCAGGTTCTCGCGTAGAATCATGAAGTCGGATGTAGCTGGTTTCGTCGCCATGACAAGGCTGTGGCATAAAAACCCCAGGGAGAGATAAATGCAGCTGTTTTCAGGCGTGTTCGACTTGAGTTTTTGGCAACTCGTCGGCTTAGCGCTTGTCTTGACGCATGTCACCATCGCCGGCGTTACGATCTTCCTGCATCGCTGCCAGGCGCATCGCGCACTCGATCTGCACCCGGTGATCAGCCATTTCTTCCGTTTCTGGCTCTGGCTCACCACCGGCATGATCACCAAGGAATGGGCGGCGATCCATCGCAAGCACCATGCGAAGTGCGAAACGCCGGAGGATCCGCATAGCCCACAGGTGTTGGGCATCAACAAGGTGCTCTGGACCGGCGTTCTCCTGTACGTGAAGGAATCGCGCGTCAAGGAAACCATTTCGCGCTACGGGCATGGCACGCCGGACGACTGGCTCGAGCGCAACCTGTATTCACGCCACGAAAAGCTGGGCGTGACCCTGCTGTTGCTGATCGATATCGTTCTGCTCGGCGTTATTCCCGGCTTCCTGGTGTGGGCGATCCAGATTGCCTGGATTCCGTTCTGGGCTGCGGGTGTGATCAACGGCGTCGGGCATTGGTTCGGCTATCGCAATTTCAAGGTTGCCGACGCCAGCACCAATATCGTTCCGTGGGGCATTCTCATCGGCGGCGAGGAATTGCACAACAACCACCATGCATACGGCACGTCGGCGAAGTTGTCGAACAAATGGTACGAGTTCGACATCGGCTGGCTGTATATCCGGATTCTCGAAACCTTTGGTCTGGCGCGAGTCAAGAAGATCGCCCCAACGCCTAAATTCGTGGCGGCGCGCGCGGTGGCCGACATGGATACCTTGCAGGCCGTGATTGCCAATCGCTATGACGTGATGTCGCGCTACGGAAAATCACTCAAGCTCGCATGGCGTGAAGAATTGGCCAAGCAAAAGGAGACGTCGGCGTCACGTTCGCGCATCGCGGCGATCAAACGCACCTTGCACATAGATGCTGCGGAACTGCGCGACGCCGAACGGGCCAACCTGAAGAGCGCACTCGAAAGCAATGCGGTTTTGGCGAAAATCTATGCCATGCGGCAGGAATTGGCGGCATTGTGGGAGCGTTCGACCGCGTCTAGCGAGCAATTGCTCAAGGAACTGCAGGACTGGTGTGCGCGAGCCGAGGCCAGCGGCATCCGGGCGCTGGAAGAATTCTCGCTGCGCCTGCGCAGCTATGCGCTGCCGCATGCGGCGTGACGGAAGCATAGTGAGGGCTGCGCGAAATTTGCGCAGATAAAAAAAGGCCTCGCGATGCGAGGCCTTTTTTCTACCCGATGATGCGAGTCATTTGATCTTGGTTTCCTTGAAGATCACGTGCTTGCGGGCTTTCGGATCGAATTTCTTGATCTCCAGCTTTTCAGGTGTGGTGCGCTTGTTCTTGGTGGTAGTGTAAAAAAAGCCGGTGCCGGCGGTCGATTCGAGCTTGATCTTGTCGCGCATGATGGGGCTCCGTTAACGTCAGACTTCACCGCGCGCGCAGATCGGCGAGCACCGTGTCGATTCCGTTCTTGTCGATAATGCGCAAGCCTGCCGAAGAAACGCGCAGGCGCACCCAGCGGTTCTCGCTTTCGACGTAGAACCGGCGATATTGCAGGTTCGGCAGAAAGCGCCGCTTGGTCTTGTTGTTGGCATGGGAAACGTTGTTTCCCACCATCGGGCCCTTGCCCGTGATTTGGCAGACTTTTGCCATGATGTGACTCCTGTGATTGTCTTGATGGTCGCTGCCGGGGGAACACCCAGGAGAACATGAAAACGCCCGGTGCGAAGCAACGTGCCGGCCCCTGCGCAAACCAATGCGCAGCCCGTGACGGGGAAAGCTGGCGGAACCCGAAATTATATCCGATTACCAGGCGACTCTAAAAAAATATCGCTGAATCGTCGGCAACCGCTGGTGCGTCAGCGGTCAACAAACGGTGCGTCAGCGGTCAACAAACGGTGCGTCAGCGGTCAACAAACGGTGCGTCAGCGGTCAACAGGCGGTTCGTCAGCGGTCAACAGGCGGTTCGTCGGCGGTCAACAGGCGGTTCGTCGGCGGTCAACAGGCGGTTCGTCAGCGGTCAACAAACGGTTCGTCAGCGGTCAACAGGCGATCACAACAGGCCATGCTCGGCAAATGAGCGGGTCTGGCGGCCGGCGACGATGATGTGGTCGAGCACCTGGACATCCACCAGCGCGAGGGCCTCCTTCAGGGCGCGCGTGAGCATGCGATCTGCCTGGCTCGGATCGGGATTTCCGGACGGGTGATTGTGCGCGAGAATCGCAGCCGCCGCATTGTGAGTTAGGGCTCGCTTGGCAATTTCGCGCGGGTATACGCTAGTTTGCGTAAGGGTGCCGCGAAACATTTCGTCGGCGGCCAGGAGCCGATTGCGAGCATCCAGAAACAGTACGAAAAACACTTCGTGCTCAAGGTGACCAAGGGTCAAGCTGAGATAGTCCTTGACCGCCTGTGGAGTCGAGAGGCTGGTGCCGTCGACCAGATGTTCCCTGAGCGCGCGGCGCGACATTTCGAACACGGCTTGCAACTGGGCGTACTTGGCGTCACCCATGCCATGAAAGGCGGCGATTTCCGCACGACCAGCCGCGAACAGGCGGTTGAGACCGCCGAAATGGCTGATCAGGTTGCGCGCGAGATCGACCGCGCTTTGGCCGCGCACGCCCACACGCAGAAATATCGCCAGCAGCTCAGCGTCGGTCAGCGCGCCCGCACCAGCCTTGAGCAGGCGTTCGCGCGGACGTTCATCAATGGGCCAATCCGGAATCGGCATGGGTACCTTACAATATTGGATGTTACTTCGCACCCCAAGCATATCCGATGACCGATTCGCCTGTGGTGGTGGGGCCAGGCAGCTTCCTGACGTTGCGCTACCGGGTCTGCCTGCCTGATGGTACCGAGGCCGTCAGCACGTTCGGCATGAATCCCGCGACCCTTGCCCTGGGTTCAGGGCAGCTTGCCGAACCCCTCGAACGCTGCCTGATCGGTATGCGGGTCGGCGAGCGTTGCGCCTATACCCTTGAACCGGAGGCGGGTTTCGGGATGAGGAATCCGGATCTCGTGCAACGTATAGCCTTGTCGGCATTGCCGCGCGAACTCGAAGAGGAAGTCGGTGCGCAAGTGGCGTTCACCGACGCCTCCGGCGCGGAATTCGCAGGCGCGCTGCTGGAGAAATCGGGTCAACACGCCGTGTTCGATTTCAATCACCCGCTGGCCGGGCGAACGGTCATCTTCGAGGCTGAAATCATCGGCGTAATGTAGGGCCACAAAGGTATGTGCGATGGATGTTGAAACCGAAGTCCTGCTGGCCCAGCCGCGCGGTTTTTGCGCTGGCGTGGAACGCGCCATCGGCATCGTCCTGCGCGCGCTCGAACTGCACGGCGCGCCGATCTACGTCAGACACGAAATCGTCCACAACAAGTTTGTCGTGGACGATTTGCGCGCCAAGGGCGCGGTATTCGTGGAGGACCTCGCCGATGTACCGGTCGGGGCGACCCTCATTTTCAGTGCGCACGGCGTGCCGCAACGGGTCAGGCGCGAAGCGCAGAGACGCGGATTTCGTGTCTTCGACGCCACCTGCCCCCTGGTGACCAAGGTGCACATCGAGGTCCTCAAAATGCGCAAAGAAGGCCTCGAGATCGTAATGATCGGCCACAAGGGCCATCCGGAGGCCGAAGGCACCATGGGGCAGGCCGAGCAGGGCATGTTTCTGGTCGAAACCATCGAAGACGTTGCCATGCTCCAAGTCCATGACCCGGCCGCGCTGGCTTACGTGACCCAGACCACGTTGAGCGTCGACGATGCGGCGCGCATCGTCGACGCCTTGCGTGCCCGTTTTCCACTCATCCGGGGGCCGAAAAAAGATGACATTTGTTACGCCACCCAGAATCGCCAGGACGCCGTCAAATTCCTGGCCCCGAAATGCGATGTGGTCATCGTGGTTGGGTCGCCCAACAGCTCCAATTCCAACCGGCTGCGCGAAGTGGCGCAGACCATGGGAACCGCCGCCTACATGATCGACCGCGCCGACCAGCTCGATCCGGCATGGCTGGCCGGCAGGCGCCGGGTAGGCCTCACCGCAGGCGCGTCGGCGCCGGAAGTGCTTGTGCAGGAAGTCATCGCGCGTCTGGCCCAATTCGGCGCCAGCAACGTGCGCAAGCTCGACGGCATCGCAGAGACGATCACTTTTCCGTTGCCGAAGGGCTTGGCACGGACGCCGACGCCGGTACCGACACCGGCACTGACACAGGCGCCGACACCGACACCGGCACCGGCAGAAGCGGCTCCGAACCCGGTTCAAAGCTGAATTCGAGCATTTTCTGGCTTTTTACCGGTACTCCGGAGGCCTGCGCCGGGACGAAACGCACGCTGCGCAGGATGGCCACGAGTTCTGCCGTATTGGTTTCGGCGCCGCGCGATTCGATTACTTCGACTTCGTCGACGCTGCCATGCTCGTCAATGAACAGGCGCATGACCCACAAGCCAGGTTGATTGCCGCTTAGGCGCAGCAGGTCCAACGCTTCGGCTGAGACCGGTATGGCCGCATCCTCCACTTCACGCGGACGAAGGTAAGCGTTTGGGTCGAACCCCAGCAGCCCGATCCGGGTTCCCTGGTTCGCTCCCTGTTGCGCGGTGCCTGCGGCTGATTCAGGTGGCGGGTCGGTCCGCGGCGGCGGCGGAGGCAGGCGCGAACTGCGCTGTGTTGTCGTCGAGGCCGCAGAAGCAGGTGTCGAAAAAGGCAGCATCGCCGGCATTGCCGCCATTATCCGCACCGACACGGGACGCCCGGACGGAGCCGCAGAGCCGTGTCTGCGCTGCTCTATGTCGGTACCTAGAATCAGCGCGGCATGTGCCAATGCAGAAAGCAGCAGGGCCGGTACCAGCGCGGCGCGCACATCAGCGCGCGGCCATACAAGTGGAAATTCCACGGCCCGATGTCATCCAGCGCCGAATCGCATGGCCGGCGTGCGTGATGCCGCCCGACCTCACCAACAGCCTTCGATACGCGCGGCGTCGTCGGACGAACCGTTCTTCTGGGTCCACTTGCGCCCGGTATTCGAAAGCGTGAGGTTGCCGCAGGTGGCATCGACATGCGGCGATTTGGGCACTGCGGTCACAGTGAAAGTCTGCGCAGCAACAGTCACGCTGATGTTGTAGTACGCCTTGGTGGAGTTCTCCCCTGAAAACCCGGCAATGCCGGCGTTTAGCAGCGCCGCTGCGCTGTCCGCCGAGGTCGGGGCGCCGCAGGCGGCGCTCGGGTAACAATTGTTGAGTGAGTAGTAACGCTCAAGACGGGCTGCGGCGGCTGTCAACGCCGCCTTGGCTTCCGCGCGCTTGCTCTTGTTGACGTAGTCGCGGTAGCTGGGAACGGCGATGCCCGCTAACAGGCCGATGATGGCTACCACGATCATCAGTTCGATGATCGTAAAGCCCACCTGCCGCAGCCGATGCGCCCGGCTGGATGAGAGGCGCCGAATTGTCAATCGCATGATGGCAGTCTTTCAGGATGCATCAGTAAAGGATCTCGCGCCAGGATACGCGGCCCGGTGGGTTGGGAAGTTTCAGATCGAGCTTTTCAAGCGTGCCGCCGGTCGGGTTCTGGAATCCGACGTACTGCGTGCCTTTGGCCACAAGCGTCGGCGGTTGTGCGGAGCCGCCAACCACGCGGCGCGAGCTGACGGCGACCAGGATGGGCGGACTGCCCGTGGGAGCGACATTGACCATGTCAGCCGCGTTGACCAATGAATTCGCATCCAGATCAAACACAGAAGCGTCCGGCCGCGCGCCGGTGCCAATCATCAAGGTGATGTTGTCTCCCGAGGTGGAACCAAGACAGACGTTGCCTTCCGGCCACAGCGAAGCGAACAGCAGCACCCCGCTACGCAACAACGGCGTGTAGATCATGCGTTCACCTGCCGGGGCGAGAGTGACCTGCTTGTTGAACAGATCGAGATACCACCCGCGCTGATTGGCCGGCGTGCTTGGCACGGTACTCACCGAGGTCACCTGGTTTATCAGCAAGGCCGCGCCGTCGTTCTTGTCCGCATCCGGGTTGGTCCGGTCGGCGGCCGTGTAGTTCGGCTGATGGATCGTAGTGATCCGGCTGATCGTCTTGTCCGGGTTTTCCCGGATGTTCTCCGCGATACCTGGCTGCAGCAATTGCTTCATGAGGACACTGCGTCCGGACACGCCGGTCGGTATCGTACTGCCGTCGAACTTGTCCCAGATGCCGTACAGGCTTTGCGTTACCGGGAGGAGCGGACTAACCACAAGGTCGGCTGATTCCAGGTACTTGCCGGTGCCGAAGGCGACCATCACCCCTTGGCCGGTGGGATGGAGTGCCGCTTCCAGGCCGGCGGTGATAGGCTGTACTTTGCCCGAGCCGTCTTTGGCTTCAAACAGCAAAAGCCTCGACGCGTCGGTCGCCCAGGTGGCGGGCGTGGCGCTGCTGACATCGAAGCGCCACAACGCGCCCTTGAGATCGCCGGCATAGATCACGTCGGACTGGCCATCGCCGTTGGTGTCGGCGGCGAAGGGCGAGGCCACCCCGTTCGGCGTGGTCGTGTTGCCGGTATTGGTAGAAAGCTTGATGTAGTCCGTACCCTGCACCCACGTACCGTTGGCACCCGACGGCCCATTGAGGAAAATGATGAAGATATAGCCGAACCCGGTGAGACTGACGGTGCAACCCGCCGGCAGGTAGGGGTCGGCTATGGTGCCGGTACCGCTGGCACAATCGATTTCGCGCGCATCGGCCAACGCGCTCTGCGAGTTGTTGTAGCCGGCACTGACGATCGCCGCGAACTTGCCGTTGCGCATGCGGGTGATGACCGGGGTACCGAAGGTGAAACCGAGATCGGGATCGTCAGCGTCGGTGAACTCCCACATGGCCAGCGAGGAGGCATTGGCTTCGGTGAAGGCCTCGGGGTCGCTCACATCAAGGGCATAGATGCCCTGACCGCCGCGGTTGAGGCCACCCACCAGCACCGACTTCCAGGAAGTCCCGACGAGCGCGTCCTCCACCACCGGCGACCCGTCGACAAAGTACTCATGCGAGTAATTGAGCGCGGTGAGCTTGCTCAGGTTACGGTAGACCGGGCTTGGAACGTAGCCCAGCAGTTCCGCGCCCTGGGTCGATTTGCCAACCGAGCACTTGGCCGGGCGTGTGCCGTCCGAGGACGGCGGACAAGCATTGAACGCATGCAGCATGCCGTCATTGGCGCCGACGTAGAGCACGTTCTTGCGGTCCTTGTAGGTATTGGCGAAGCTGACATAGGTCGCGTCCGGGAAGCCGGCCGAGGGTGCACCGACGAAGTTCGGGTTCGAGTTGATGACGTCGCCGAACTTGGTCAAGGGCCTGGCCCGATAGTTGGTGACGTTGGAACCCTCGTTGGCGCCGCTGCCGCGCAAATAGAGCAGGCGCTTGTTGGCCGGGTCATCGGCTGCCACGTAGGGTGAAGGCACGGTCTCGACGGACCCGCTGGAAGGGTTGATGCGCAGCGCATTGAGCTGGGCCGCCGTCAGTTCGGTGGAAAGCGGGCTCGCAGGGGTGCTCGGCAGTCGGAACTTCACCCCCACCGGCGCACTTCCCGAAACACCCTTGTTGTAGCTGATGATGACCCGGTCATCCGGCGCAATGTTGGTGCTGGCAAGGGTTGCGGTGCCGGCATCCCAATCCGGATTCGTGTTGGGTACGCCCGTGCTGGCATTGACGCCGAACGCGAGCAGGCTGCCACTCCAAACGGCCGGATTGAACACCGCCTGGAAGACTCGGGTACCCGTGTTGAGCTTGGAGGAGTTGGCCGCGACTGCGGAAGCTGCGGCCCGCTGCAAAATGCTGGTGAACAGCTTTTCGAGCGCGGCCTCGAGCCCGAGCGGGTTGGAAACAAGGAAGAAATTGTCCGGAACGCCGTCGCTGCCCGGCGCGCCGGTCGCGTTGACAAAATTGTCGAACTCTTCGGCCTTGTTGGGTTTGCCGTCGCCATCGAGGTCGGTGAAGCCGCCATATTTCGCGGCATACCACAGTGGGTCATTGAGAGAGAACGCCGCACCGACGGATGAATTGGTGTACTTCGCGGTGGTGGCGACGTCGGCCGCGTTGCAGTTGACGCAACCGCCGCTGGCGTTGATGACGCCGATGCCGTTGATCAGGGTATTGGAAGGGTTGTAGATGTCCGGGCTCTTGGGGTCGGTGTAATTGAAGTTATAGATGCCCGAGTGGAAATGCGGCCCATCCTTGGTTGTGCCGCTGACGGTGTAGCCGAAGCCTTGCGGGTTTGCCGTAGAAGCGGCCACCACGTTTGTGGTGATCTCCGTGGTCGTCGCGGTGACCTTGTAGTCGATCACACCCCATACGTCCTGGTCATAGTCGCCGCCCTGCTCGCTGTCTTCCCAGTTCACGTACACGCGGCCTTTGGTGAACGTAGAGGTGGTCTCCTGGCTGACGATCTTGACGTCCACGATCGCTCCCGACCCGGTCCGGCCTGCTACGCCACGTGCATTGGTGAGGCGATAGGTGGGCTGGATGATTATTTTTTGCCCGCTGCTGCTGCCCGGCACGGCCACTTCGATGCGCGGCACGTTGGTCGCCAGCGAAATGCCGTAGGTGGCCACTTTCAGGGAACGCTTGTCGGTGGCCGGAATATTGCTGTTGAGATCATCGCGAATGCGGTTGGTGCGCGCCGCAAAGGCCAACCCGCTCATCAGATAGGTACCGTTGAGCGACGGCGCTTCCGGGCAAATGCCCTGCACGCTGCCGAGGGATCCGCCACCCGAAAACGGCTTGGCGTCGCACAAACCGTTGTTGGTTGCGGAAGTGTCGCTGAAGGCGCCGACGCCGTTGCTGCCGACGAAGAATGATTTGCCATTGAGTCCTTCGTATTCGCCGACCAGGTCGGTATAGGTTTTCGCGCTGAAGGACACGCTGCCGCCAAACGGATTGGACACCTGATCGTGGTCCTTCGAACTCACGCTGGCGTTGAACACCAGAATGTTGAGCGGCGCGCAATAGTTGTCCTTGGTGAGGACATTGTTCGGATTGGGCCAAGTGGCCGTTTTCAAGTCGGCGATCAGTCCGGAGTCGTCCGCGTTGAACGCCGCAGTCGGCGTGGTGGCGCCGGAGAAGTAGCGCAGGGATTCGGCGTAGATCTCCGACATCGGATTGCCCCAGGAGCGGCACTTGTTGTCAACCAGCTCGGCTGAGGTCAATTGATAGGTGCAATCGTCCGCCCCGATGTAAGTGCCGTCGTTGTAGGAGTAACCGAAAATGCGCAATTTGCTCAGGGTGCCGATGATGCTGCCGTTCGACGGGTTCGTCTTGAACCGGCCGCTGCTGTCGATTTCATCGCTGAGCCCGCCGACGTTCTTGCGCAACACGCCGCCCGAAGTGTTTTTCCTGTAGCTGCCGGTGATCAACCCGAAACTGATGCGTCCGTCATCGCCATAGACCTGCAGCAAGCCGATCGGCTTGTACTCGCCGGTCTGGTCGTACTGCTTGCATTTCTCCGTGGTGAGCAGGCTGAACGCGGCCGGCGCGGGCGTGAAGTCCTTGTGGCAGGCCTGGACGATCACCCGGTATTCGCCCGCGTCCACACCAAAACCCAGCGAGCGCTTCTCGATCGAACCACCGCCTCCAAAGGTGCGCCCGCTGCTGTTGGCGGGATTCTCCGCAGAGGCGGCAAGCGTCGAGAGTGAGTACTGATTGCCGTTGCTGCTGGGGCGCTGGTCGACCGGCAGAAAGCCGCCCTGCAGGTCGCTTTTCTCGTCATGCCAGTAGCACTGGAAGCGCTCGTTGGCGGCCCAAAGGTCGTAGTTGCCCTTGACCATGCGCATGCGTGGGGTGCGGCCGGTACTGTGAGAAAACTGGTCGGAGCTCGCGGCGGTGACGTTGCAAATCGAGATGCCGACACTGCTGAGGTTCTCGAACTTCCATTTGTCGCTTGTAGTGATGGAAGCAGCCGGGCTTACGCGGGCTGTTACGTCGCCGCCCTCGCAGTTCAGCGCAGCTGGCCCATTTGTGTAAAGGGGGTTCCCGCTAGAGTCTTTTTTGTTCGTGGGCTTTCCAGTTGCCGGATCAATGACGTCGTAGTCAATTTCGGCAAAACTGCCGCCCACGTCCACCCACAGCGTCATCGAGGTTCCTGCGGCGTTCTTGTCGACGACACGGCCGGAAATCTTGCACAACTCGCCGTCCCCGCCTTTTCTATTCTGCGAAGTGGCGCGAATTTGGTCGCCCGGGCTCAGCTTGTTGGTAAACGAGGTCGGAAGGTCTTCGAATGTGATGCGATCGGATGTGACTACCTGCACTCGGCCATCGTTGCTCGTAGTCGACTTGTATTTCGGAATTGTGGTGACCTCAGAAGGGGTTTTCGTCGGCGTGGTCTGCAAACCGAACGGTGACAGCTGATTGAGGTCGCTGCCGTCGTAGAACTTGGCGAACGAATGGGCGTCACTGGGCAGATTGGCCCGCTCAAGGGTGGTGTTGGACTTGGTGCCGCTGGGGGAAGTGGATTGGTCGTCGCGCCGCATGCCGCCAAACAACAGCTTGCGCACAGTATCCATGCGCGTCATCGTCGCCCAATTGAGGAAATTGCCGCTCCATTTGGTGCCGTCGCAATACTTGTTTGCAGTATAGGAAACCGGCGCGAAGTGGCTTACACCCGAAAGGTTGTTGTCGGCGACATAGTCGTAACATTTGTAGCTGTCGAAATAGCCGTAGTAGTTGACACTGTGCTTGTAGCTGGTCTCGAGCTTGCCGTCGCCGTCCAAATCGGAATAGTCGTTGTAGGCCTTCTTGAACAACTGCTGGTCCTTGGAGATGTCGAGCATGACCAGCGGCGGGATCGGCGGGGTCACGAACAAGGGCGACTTGGCGAGATCGAGCAGCGCAGCGGACGCGACCATCGGTTGCAGCAGCATGCTGGCAGACACGAAAGCGCAAACGGCGCGGCGCACATTGGTTCGGGATATCAAGCGCATGGGGAACTCTCCGGATGAATGCTGTGGATGCGCCGCAGGCCTTACAGGCGAACGGTCATCTGCAGGGTGACCTGCGTATTGGAATTACCGCCAAAGCCGCGTGAGGTGATGCGGTAAAAGTAACGCGAGCAAGGGCCGCCGAGCGACTCTATGGCGCTGGGTGTGCACAGCGCCTCGATGATGTACTGCGGCTGCAGGGCCACCAGGGGCAGTTTCTCGGTGGCCGTTCCGCCCATGGTGTAGGTGCCGAAGGTGACAGGAAAAACAGCGCCGGCCCCGGCACCGCTCCAGTTGGTGATCGTGAGCAGCTGGTGGTTCGGGTAGCCACTGATGGGCAGGCACAGCCCGGCGGTGGAACACTTGCCGGCAGCGCCGGTGCCGTCGCCGAAACTGCTGGCGCCGGAAATGGCCGGCGACCGCTTGGTGCAACTGGCCGAGCCGGGTGCGCAGGCGCCGTTGATGTCGTACCAGGCGTCGCGCAGGGCGGCTTCGGCGGCAGTCAGCGCGGTGTTCGAATCGCGCGAATTGCCCGCCATTCGTTCTTCCGAAGAGGTCGATTGCAGGCTGGCGACGCCCAGCATCGTGATGATCATCAGGAAAAGCAGCGCCACAACCAGCACTGCGCCGGACTGGCGCGCGGGGGGCGGGAGGGTCACGCGGGGCCGGGAGGTCATGATCATTTGACGCGGTTGCGCAGGTTGATGGTGGTGTAGAGCACACGCCGCACGAACCTGTCGGTATACGTGTAGTCGGTGCCCGCGAGCCTGAATACGTTGGTCGAGATCTTGAGGTCGCTGGCGGTGGGGGAACGCATCAGCAACCAGAGGCGCACGCTCACCACCTTGTTGAGCTGGTCGGCGGCGATCACGTCGTTGATGCGCTGATACACGTTGGCGGCGCCGTCGGCATCGGTGTCGACGCCATAGAGCGCCTGCATGTTGTCGATATCGGGCACCAGTTCCTGCCAGGTGGCGCCGCCGTCGGTACTGCAATACAGTGAACTGGAGAGCGTGCCGTCGGGTTTGGTGGCCGGCCGAATGGCAAAGGTGTTGACCGTGGTTGCGTTGAAATCCACATACGCACCCGCGCAGTTGACAATGGTTTCATCCGGCGTGCCGCTGCCGCTGCCGCTGCCCTGGAAGCGTACCGTGATGGTGTCCGGTAGCACTGCAGGCGACGAAGCGGTCGGGATGACCGGATTGGTCCCCGAGGGAAGCCCGGCGGTCGTGATGTTGTTCTCACCGGTCAGGGCGGGTGCGCTGCTCACCGGAAAAATGTCGTCCGGATTCAATCCGGAGTTGCTTGGATAACCGGTCAGCCGGATCGTGCGGGTCAGGAGCGTGGTGGCCGAACGCAGATTTTCCTGCATGCGCGCGGAATCTTCCTGGCTGGAAAAACTCTGACGCGAGCCGACGAATATCTGGCCGATTACAAGCGAGACGATCAGGCCGATCGCGATGGCGACCATGAATTCGACGATGGTGAAGCCGCGCGCGGCGGTAATTGTGAGGCCGCTCGCGGCGGCGTGGGTGCGCAGGCGAATGATTTTCATGGGATGAACGTTGTCATGAACACCCGATAACCCTCGTTCGGGTTGAGGCTGCTGCTGGTGTTGGTGTCTTCGGTTGTGCGGTCGTCGAGCCAGTAGATCTTGATTGCGTACTTGGGCCCGATGCCGTCGCAAGCGTGGGTGATGGC
>JAYVST010000350.1:0-2794 GCA_043775255.1 Burkholderiales bacterium | reverse complement strand
TGTGGCTCGTTGATGCTGCCGTGGACGGCCGAGCTGTGCGTCGATCGGCTCGGGCGCGAATGCCTGTACGAGCCGGGCGAGCGTGACGAAGACGTCGTGTTGTAGAGCGCCATGGAGTTCACCACCTGGTTGGCGCTTTTGGTCGCCGGTATCCTGATCAGCGTCTCGGCCGGCGCCCGCTTACTTCGCCTGGGCGCGCTGCAATTCGGACTTGAAGTCGGCCATGACGCGCGCGCCGTTCAAGCCTTTGGCGTTGGCGTCGGCGATCCATTGCGCTTCCATGGCCGTGGTGCGCGCCTTGACATCGGCGATCAGCGCGGACGAAGCGACGCTTACCTGGACGTTGTTGGCCTTGAGTACCGCCTCGGCGGCGCGGTCGCGCTGATCCCACGCGCGGCCCATGGTGCGCGAAAGCGCTTCGCCGGAGGCCGACATGACGGCATCCTGATCGGCCCGCGAGAGCTTGTTGAACACCGCGTCGTTCATGAAAAAGACAAAACTGGTGTTGTAGAGGCCGCCGGGGAAAACGGTGCCATGCCGGACCAATTTTTCAAGGCGCAGCGACTCGATGCTTTCGGCCGGAAAGAACACGCCGTCCACCACGCCGCCGGCGAGCAACTCGTAGGACTCGGTGGCGGGCTTGAGCACCGGCTGGGCGCCCACCAGCCGCGCGACTTCGTTGACCACGCCGCCACCGACGCGGAACTTGAGGCCATTGAAATCGGCCGCCGTGGCGATCGGTTTGCGGAGGGTGTAGACATTGCCCGGGCCGTGCGCGAACAGGGCAAGCACCTTGAAGCCCTTGTGTTCACCGGCCTGTGCCAGGTGCCTTTCATGGACGCGCCAGTAGGCCACCGAGAGTGCCTCGGCGCTGTCGGACAGGAAGGGCAGTTCGGGCAGCTTGGTCTGGGTGAAGCGGCCCGGCACGTAGCCATGGATGTTGAAGGTCACGTCGGCTAAGCCGTCGCGGACCGCGTCGAAATGACCTTGCGGCGAGGACACGCCCTTGGCCGGAATGACCACCTTGACCCTGCCCTAGCTGGCAGCTTCAACCGCAGCCGCCCACGGCAGTACCAGTTCGCGATGCAGGATCTGGGTTGGCGGCACCCAGCTCGACAGCGTCAGGGTGGTTTGCGCCAACGCGGGCGCAGCAAGCACCATGGCGGTCAGCGAA
This sequence comes from Burkholderiales bacterium, assembly GCA_043775255.1. Lineage (GTDB taxonomy): Bacteria > Pseudomonadota > Gammaproteobacteria > Burkholderiales > JAEUOS01 > JAEUOS01. The sequence goes on along the minus strand of JAYVST010000350.1, from coordinate 1,620 downwards.
AAAGCGACGATTCGTAACATCTGCGCTATCCTTGATGGGCAAAAAGGTGCGTGGAATTGGTCGGGTTGGCGACTGCGGGGCGCGGTCTGACGTCAATGCCCCGCGCGGGTTCCAGTATAGCGAGCGGGCTCGGCAACGGCCAAGGTGGGCAGTGGTTGGGGGCAGGTTGAAAATTGAATTTACGGCGCGCGATAGTCGAGCCGTTTCCATTCGCAAATCTCCACTGAAAGTCGAAACATGAGCAAGCCGAAGCGCGACTGGCCCGCGCAACCCTGGACCGCGCCACCGGCAATCGCCGCTCTTCTGGCGCATGCGGCGGGCAACGACATCAACGGGGTGGGCGAAACCGACAAACGGCGCCCGCGGCAGATTTTTTGGGCACGCAAACCCGAAGCGGTCACCCATTCCGCGCTGCAGTCCGTAGTGGTCGATCGCTTCAACGGCCCGCCGGTGTTGCGAGATGTCTATGCCAATGCCGAGCGCGGACCGCGCAAGCTGGCGCCGCCGGCCGCCGAACGGGTGGCCGGCGATGCCGGGACCTGGAGCGCTCGCGTGAAGGCGTTTGTCCTCAATGAACCGGGTGGGCGACCCGACGCCTATCCCGGCGCCGGCAGCGCAGCCGAACTGGTCGGATTGGCGAGGCTGGACCCGAACTGGGTCTACGAGGGGTTCGGACCGGGGCTGCCGTTCGTCGTCGTCATGGGTGTGGTGATGGACCATGGTCGGCTGGCCGACGTCTCGTCCGATGCCGACCATCCGGCCAGCGCCTTGGAAGTGGGCGAACAGTACAACCGCGGTGCGCGCGTGGCCAACCATACCGCGCACTGGATCCGGACGCAGGGTTTTGACGCACGGCCGCATGCGGGGCCATGGGTGGGATCGCTCAATCTGGTGCCGGCGGCGCTGGCCGCCGGCTTCGGCGAACTGGGCAAGCACGGTTCGATCATCAATCCGCGCTTTGGCTCTTCGTCCCGGCTGGCCGCAGTCGAGACCGACATGCCGCTTGCGGCCGACGTGCCGATCACCTTCGGCGCGGACGATTTCTGCACCCGCTGCCGTGTCTGTACGGACGCCTGTCCGCCGCAGGCGATTTCAAGTGAAAAGGCGGTGGTGCGCGGTGAATGGAAATGGTGGGTCGATTTCAACAAATGCATTCCGTACTTCAACGAAACCTTCGGCTGCGGCATCTGCATTGCGGCCTGCCCGTGGAGTGCGCCCAGTCGGGCGCCGCGGCTGGCGGCCACCTGGGCCAGGCGCGCGAGCGCATGAAGCCGCGCCGGTCCGCATCCAAGCGCGCGCGGCCGAGGCCCGTGTGCGCGCTGTGCCATGCATCGCCTCCTGCGGCCGCAGTCACATGAACCTGTCGCGCATCGTCGAACACTGGGCGCGGATGCGCCCTGAGCATTGCGCCATCCATTTTCAGGGTGAAGACATCCCGTACGCGCAGCTGTGGCGCCGCATCGAGCAGTTGACCGCGAACCTGGCCCTGCGGCATCGGGTGCAGCAGGGTGAGCGGGTTGCCTGGCTGGGTCTGAACCATCCGGATTTCATCGCTTTTCTGATGGCGGCGGCGCGGCTTGGCGCGATCGCCGTTCCGCTCAATTTCCGCCTGGCGGCGCG
>JAYVST010000349.1:0-3457 GCA_043775255.1 Burkholderiales bacterium | reverse complement strand
CCGGTTGCCTTGGCAGCCAGGGTACGCGCCGTGGCCAGCTTGTCGGGCGCGTTGAAGTAAAAGGTGATCTCGGTCATGGCAGAGCTGCCCGTCGGGCCGTCCTGCAAGTCCGCTTAGCCGGCAGCCCGGCCGATGAGAAAGTGGGTCAGGAGCGGCACCGGCCGGCCGGTCGCCCCCTTGGCGGCGCCGCTCTTCCACGCCGTGCCGGCGATATCTAAGTGGGCCCAATCGAATTTGCGCGCGAAGCGCGAAAGAAAGCAAGCGGCCGTGACGCTGCCGGCCGGTCGCCCGCCAATATTGGCCATGTCGGCAAAGTTGCTCTTGAGCTGCTCCTGGTAGTCATCCCACAAGGGCATGTGCCAGGCGCGGTCATGGGCGTCGTCGCCGGCGCCTTGCAGCTCGCGCGCAAGGCTGTCGTTGTTGCTGTAGAGGCCGGTGGCCACATGGCCAAGCGCAACCACGCAGGCGCCGGTTAAGGTGGCTACGTCTACCACGCAGGCGGGATCGAAACGCTCGGCATAGGTGAGCGCATCGCACAGGATGAGGCGGCCTTCGGCATCGGTATTGAGAATTTCGACGGTCTGCCCCGACATCGTCGTGACGATGTCGCCCGGTTTGGTGGCCGCGCCGCCCGGCATGTTTTCCGTGGCCGGCACCAGCGCCACCAGATTCAAGGGCAGTTTGAGGGTGGCGGCCGCGTGCATCGCTCCGATTACCGAAGCGGCGCCACACATGTCGAACTTCATTTCGTCCATGCCTTCGCCGGGCTTGAGGGAAATGCCGCCGGTATCGAAAGTGATGCCCTTGCCGATCAATACCACCGGCTTGTCCCCGGCCTTGCCGCCGCGGTGCTCGAGGATGATGAATTTCGGCGCCTGGCGCGAACCGTTGGCGACCGAAAGGAACGAGTCCATCTTGAGCGCTTCGCATTGGGCACGGTCGAGAATCTCGCATCGGAGGCCATCTTTTTCGGCCATTGCCTGCGCCCGCGCCGCCAGGTAGGTCGGGGTGCAGACATTGCCGGGCAGATTGCCGAGATCCTTGGCCAGCGCCATGCCCTGTCCGATGGCTTCGCCTTCACGCGCGGCCGCTTCGGCCGGCCCCAGTTCATTGCGGCGTTCCACCATCAGCGTGAGCTTGCGTACCGGTCGGCGCACTTCGTCCTTCTTGCTTTTCATCGCGTCGAAGCGGTACACCGTGTCGAGTGCGGTGACTGCGGCCTGCCGTACGCGCCAGGCGATATCGCGCTTCCTGACCGGCACTTCGGTCAGGTAGACCGAGCCGTCGAATGCGCCGGTCTCTTCGAGCGTCTTGACGGCGGCGCGAATGGCCTCGCGGTACTCGCGCTCGCGGAAATCCTTTTCGCGCCCGAGGCCAACTAAGAGGACGCGGTCGCCCAGGAGGCCCGGAACGTTGTGCAGCAACAGGGTGCGTCCGGACTTGCCTTCCATGTCGCCACGCCGGACGATGTCGGCCAGGTAACCCTTGCTGGCGGCATCGATCAATTCGGCAGGTCGGGTCAACTTGCGCGGTTCGAAAACGCCGACGACGATGCAGGCGCTGCGTTGCTTTTCGGGGCTGCCGCTCTTTATGCTAAATTCCATTTGACAACCTCGCGTTGTGACCGCACTAGATCATTCCGATTATGACGCGGTTCCGGGCGAAAATCCAAATTCCCGCCATTTTCCCCAATTTTTGTCGCGCATCACGACGGTGCGCTGGGCTTGTCCGTGTGTGCCCGACACATCCGCCGAAAGCGCCGACGCGACCGGGCGGTGAAGGTCCCAGATGATTTTCCATCGCGCGTTGCGGCGCGAATTGACGCAGGTCGCCAGCGCCGTCTTCGTCACCTTGTTTACGGTGATGGCGACGACCCAGTCGATCCGTCTGCTGGGCGACGCCGCCACCGGCAAGCTGGCGTCCGAGGCAGTCATCGCGCTGCTCGGTTTTTCCGCTCTGAATTACCTTCCCGTGCTCCTGTCGCTGACGGTATTCATGTCGGTCCTGCTGGTGATCTCGCGCCAGTACAAGGATTCCGAAATGGTGGTCTGGTTCGCCAGCGGCCAGTCGCTTACCGCTTGGGTACGCCCGGTGATGGCGTTCGCACTGCCGTTCGTGTTCCTGACCTCGGTCTTGAGTCTGGCGGTGTCGCCTTGGGCGACCAACCAGGCGGAACGTTACAAGGAGCGCATGGAAGCGCGCGATGAGGCCTCACGCATCACGCCCGGCGCGTTCAAGGAATCGGCCGATGGCGAGCGGGTGTTTTTTGTCGAAACCGTCGCCGGTGACGCCACCAGTGTGCAGAACGTATTCGTCAGTTCGGTCCTGCAGGGGCGGCTAGGCGTCATGGTGAGCCGGCGCGGGTTCACCGAGGTGGCCGAAAACGGCGACAAGTTTCTGGTCATGGTCAATGGCCGGCGCTATGAAGGCCTGCCGGGCCGGCTTGATTTCAGGATGATGGACTTCGAGCGTTATGCAGTGCGCATGGAGCAGAAAGGCGTGCGCATCGATCCGGGCGCTGCCCCCAAGCAGTTGTCCACGCTGCGCTTGCTGGCCAGTCTCACCAACCCGAACAAGGGCGAATTCCTCTGGCGCATCGGCCTGCCAATCTCGGCGGCCACGCTGGCCCTGCTGGCGATACCGCTCGCATTTGTCAACCCGCGGGTCGGACGTTCGGTCAATCTGGTGCTGGCATTCCTGATCTATCTGGTGTACAGCAATTGCATCAGCATCACTCAGGCTTGGGTGGCGCAGGGACGGATCGGCTTTCATTCGGCCTGGTGGCTGGTGCATGTGGTGATGGTGCTGCTGCTCTTTGGGCTGTTTTTCCGCCGGCTGGCCGTCAATCGCGTGTTTCGCGCGTTCTCGCGTCCATGAAGACGCTGTCCCGCTATCTGGCGCGCGAAATAGTGTCGGCCACGCTGCTGGTGCTGACGGCGTTCCTCGGCCTGTTCGGCTTTTTCGACCTGATCCACGAACTCGGCGACATCGGTAAGGGCGACTACCGCCTGCAGCACGCCGCGCTCTTCGTCCTGTTGACCGTGCCCGGACATGTCTATGAACTCATGCCGATCGCCGCCCTGATCGGCGCGATCTACGCCCTGGCGCAACTGGCCGCGCATTCCGAAGTGACGGTGATGCGGGTCTCCGGCCTTTCCACCCTGCAGGCACTGCGCGCCGTGCTGATGATCGGCATCATGTTCGCGGCCGTCACCTTCTTGTTCGGGGAGGTGGTGGCGCCGCAGGCCGAGCGGGCCGCCCAGGCGCTGCGCCTGAAGGCGCTCACCTCCGTAATCGCCCAGGAATTCCGCTCTGGCCTGTGGGTCAAGGACGGAACGCGATTTGTCAACGTGCGCGAGGTCAGGCCCGACACCCGGCTGGTCGGCGTGACGATCTACGAGTTCGACGAAGACTCCAGGCTGCGCGCGATCAGCCAGGCCCGCGAAGGGGAATACGC
>JAYVST010000348.1:0-4995 GCA_043775255.1 Burkholderiales bacterium | reverse complement strand
CTGGACAATGCACAGCGGAAGGCCGCGCGCATGATTTTCCGCAGTGGTAATGCGGTAGCGCCCGGCGGCGGTGAAGAAGCCCGGCCAGTCCTCGAGCCGATCGTCGTCGAGCGCATGGACATAGCGCGCAAGAAGATTCTCGACCTCGAAGTGCACCTGCAACGCGAGGTCCGTCATCACTGGTCCCTCATCACTGGTCCCTCATCACAGATCGATCATCACAAGTCCATCATCACAAGTCCATCATCACAGGTCCATCGTCACAAGTCCATCATCACAGGTCCATCGTCACAGGTCCATCGTCACAGGTCCATCCGCGCACGCCAGGCCTGCCAGAAGCCTCGCACCGAGGTTTCGGTCACGCGCGACTGGTTCGAGGCCACGTCGCGCCCGCCCATCTCGACCACTGCCGCGTGGTCGCCGGCGGCGATCGCGCCGCGCTGCACGAAGCCGGTGGCGGCGCCGTCTTCCATGGAGATGTAACCGGACGGGCCGATCAGGTTGGCCTGGGTCAGGCGCATGGCCGTGCGCGCCGGCTCATCGTCGGCATAGCCGAAGGCGGTCCAGAACAGTTCGGTGGAAGCAAGCCCGCGCGGCGCGATACGGCGCACCGCCAGGCAGTTCTTGATCTGCTGCAGCACGAAGCCCGGAAACACGCCCACGATCTGCACGCTGATGCCGTCGCCGTTCTCGTCGACCGAATCAAGCACCTCGGGCGCCTCGAGTGCGAAGCCGGACGCGGCCGAGCGCATGCCGGCCTTCTCGTATTCGTCGGTTCTGGCCGTGTCGGTGATGGTGTAGCTGACGTGGCAGCCGCCGTCCCCGCCGACGATCACCCCGCCGCGCTGCGACAAGCGGTTGATGCGGAAGGTGGTGAAGAACAGGTGCAACAGGCTCGCGTGGTAGGTGTCCTTCACGTTCTCCATGTAGAGCTTCCAGTTGTTGGGCAGCATCTGGCTGTAGCCGCCCAACGACTTGACCGGGCCCTTCATCACCCGCTTGACCTTGTCGGCCACGTCCGCGCCCAGGTAGTGCTCGACCGGCGCTAGGTCCATCGCCAGGGTGCCGAACACCAGGCCATGGTAATTCTCGACCTTCAGTTGGCGTGGCGCCTGCGATTCCGGTTTGGCGTCGGGTGGCATGCCGCCGCTGCCCTTGATGCCGCGCCGAAACGCCACCCCGGTTAAGTTGCCCTTCAGGTCGTAGGTCCAGTTGTGATAAACGCAGGCGATCTCGCGCGCCGTGCCGCAGGGCTTCAGGCACAAGAGGGCGCCGCGGTGCGCGCAGCGGTTCTCGAAGGCATGGATCGCGCCCTCCGCGTCGCGCGTGACCACCACCGGCATGTCGCCGACATCACTCAAGCGAAAGGTGTTCGGCGCCGGCAACTCGGCATCGAGGCACAGAAAGTTCCAGCTGCGGCCGCGAAACACACGGTCCATTTCGCTGCGATACAGGTCAGCGTCCTGGTAGACCCAATAGGGCACCCGCGTCAGGCCTTCCTCAGGCCAGGCCAGGAAATGCGATGGGGCAGCCATTGGCCTAACCGTCTTTCAGAAGGAAGGCGCAAATTATAATGAGCGCCCCGGCACCAACGCTTGTGCGACGCCGCATCCGCAGCGTCGATACAGCGCCGGCCAAAGGAAATCTCGATGAAACGCGGCTTGCAGCGGGTATCCGTGGCGGTCTTGCTTGCCTGGTCGATCACGGCACTCGCACAGGACCCGGCCGCCTGGCCGTCGAAGACCATCCGCATCGTCGTGCCGTTCCCAGCCGGCGGCACCGCCGACATATTGCCGCGCGTGCTGGGCGAAAAACTCACGGCCCGGCTCGGCCAGACCATCGTAGTGGAAAACCGCGCCGGCGCCGCCGGCAATATCGGCGCCGAACTGGTGTTCAAGGCCGAGCCGGACGGCTACACCTTCCTCTCCGCGCCGCCACCGCCCCTGGTGATCAACCCCAGCCTGTACGCCAAGCTGGCGCACGACCCCACGGTGATGGTGCCGGTATCGGTGATCGCAGCGGTACCCAACGTGTTGCTGGTCCACCCGAAAATTGCCGCCAGCACGATGCAGGAGTTCATCGCCCACGCCCGCGCCAATCCCGACAAACTCAACTATGCCTCGCAGGGCAGCGGCACCACCTCGCACCTGACCGCGGAAATGTTCAAGTCGATGGCCGGCGTGCGCATCACCCACGTGCCATACAAGGGAACCGCGCCTGCACTCACCGACCTTCTGGCCGGCCAGGTGGAAGTGATGTTCGACAACCTCGGCGTCTCGCTGCAGCACGTGAAGTCCGGCAAGCTGAAGGCCCTGGCGATCGGCAGTGAAAAGCGGGTCGCCGCCCTGCCCGGCGTACCGACGGTGGCCGAAGGCGGGCTGCCCGGGTTTGTCGCCGTCACCTGGTTCGGCGTGGTCGCGCCGCCCAAAACGCCGCCGGAGATCGCCGCAAAGTTTTCGGCCGCGATCGCCGAAGCGCTCAGGCACCCGGACGTGATCAGGCGCCTGGCCGACCTCTCGGCAGAGCCGGTGGGCGGCACGCCGGCCGAGATGGCCGCCTTCATGAAAGACGAGGTGGAGCGCTGGCGGCGGGTGATCAAGAGTGCGGGTGTGAAGGTGGATTGAGCGGACCCATCGGGAACGCAAGCTTGCCACCTCGCCGGCCGTCAACCACCTGTGCGATATTGGCCACGCTCGATAGGCTCAAACGGGTGTCGGCAAATGCGGCGCATTCTCCTTTTAGTCACTGGATTGACCCCTCAGGTGGTCACCGAGACCCTTTACGCCCTTATGCGCGAAGGTCCGGAGAGCCTTCCGCATGAAGTCCGCATACTCACCACCTCCGAGGGAGCGGAGCGCGCGCGTCTCGCATTGTTGTCGGACCAGCCGGGTTGGTTCGACCGATTTCTCAAGGATTTTCGACTCGCCCCGATCGTCTTGCTGCCAGAACACATCGTGGTGCTGCACGATGGTTCAGGTATGCCCCTGGCCGACATACGTTCCGCCGCCGACAACGCGTTGGCGGCCGACCAGGTGGCGGAAGCCGTGCGGCAACTCACCCGCGCCGACAACACCAGCCTGCATGTGAGCCTCGCCGGCGGCCGCAAGACAATGGGGTTTTTCGCCGGCTATGCCTTGAGTCTGTGGGGCCGCGCGCAAGACCGGCTCAGCCACGTTCTGGTGAGCGAACCCTTCGAACAGAGCTGGGACTTCTTCTATCCGACACCGTACGAACGCATCATCGAAACCCGCGACCGCAAGCTTGCCGACTGCGCCGACGCCGAAGTGACCCTGGCGGACATTCCATTCGTGCGCCTGCGCCACGGGCTGCCCGACGCGACCATCGATGGGCGTGCGAGCTTCGCGCAAGCCGTCGCCGCGGCGCAAGCCAATCTCGGCCCGCCGTCCTTGACCATCGACCTGGACGGGCGCCGAATCGCCGCCGCCGGCCGTGAGGTCGAACTGCCGCCTGCGGATCTGGCGTTTCTGGCCTGGTTCGCGCGGCGGGCGAAACACGGCCAGGCGGCGATTTCATGTCCCTACGAAGGTGTGCCTTCACAGGAACACGCGACAGCCTATCTCGAGGAATATCGCCGCGTCCGCCGTCCGGTGGACCTGGCAGCCGATGCCACTTACCGCCGCCTGCACGACGGCATGCACAAACAGGAATTCGTCGAGCGCAAATCCAAGCTCAAACGCCTTCTTGAGGGTCGTCTCGGTCCGGCCAGCGCCGCGTACCTGATTCAAGGCGAAAGCCGCCGTCCGATGCTTTACCGCTTGCGGCTGGCCCCGGATGCGATAGAGTTCGGCAGTCTCGGCGGCGACCCGCATCGCCCGGAAGCGGGTACGGCGGGCGCGAAATCCGGCAAGCTTGCCAAACCCGCACGACGCGAAGCTCGCAGGTAGGATTGATGGCGATCACGAGAACGCATACCCCATGTTGACCCTCGAATACACCCTGCGCTTCCTTTCCCCCGCGTTTCTCGGCAATGCCGAGCAGCAGGGGCAGTGGCGCACGCCGCCGATCAAGGCCTTGCTGCGGCAATGGTGGCGCGTGGCCTATGCGGCCGATCACGGGCATCGGGTCGACATTGAGGAAATACGCAAGGCCGAGGGCGAACTGTTCGGGGTTGCGGCCGATGGCGACGGCGAATCTCGCAAAAGCCGGGTTCGAATTCGACTTGAATCCTGGGACATGGGAACGTTGACGAATTGGAAGCCTTTGGGCACGGTCCACCATCCCGAGAAAGGAAAGGTAGGTAGTGATTTGTATCTCGGCTACGGTCCCTTGGCTACTCCAGGTCCCAAGCTGAAGAGCGGCGCCGCGATACAGGCGGGAGAACAGCGCATCCTGCGCCTGGGATTGGCAGATTTGGAGAAGCGACTCAAGGATGAATCCACGCGCGTCATGCGTGCCTTGCAACTGATGGGCCTGTACGGCGCACTGGGTGGTCGGAGTCGCAATGCGTGGGGATCAATCGAATTGTGTCCGAACGAGGGCACTGCGGCAATGAAGGGCGCAATTTCCGCGACGCATTTGCGCGACTGGAAAGAAGCGATCGGCCTGGATTGGCCGCACGCCATCGGGCAAGACGGCGCCCCGCTGATTTGGCAATCGGCGGCGATGCCGGATTGGCGAACCGCCATGCAGTTCTTGGCTCAACTCAAGATCGACGTGCGTACACAGTTCAAGTTCGAAGCACCGCCGCATCGACAACCGCTGGAGCGTCACTGGCTCGCCTATCCGGTGACGAATCATCCCACTTTGGCTTGGGACAAAAAAGCGAGGCTTCCCAATAGCCTGCGTTTCAAACTGCGCAGCGATCCCGGGGACGATTCGAAATTGCGTGCGGTCATCTTCCACGTACCGTGCAAACCGCCGCCCGAATTCAAGCCTGACCTGCAAGCCATCACCCGTGTCTGGACCAAGGTCCACGCCTTCCTCGACAGCCGCTCCGCTGACCTGACGCGCATCCCCGCCTGACCATGCCGAACA
>JAYVST010000347.1:0-1567 GCA_043775255.1 Burkholderiales bacterium | reverse complement strand
TCCGATGAGCACGTATCTCGCGCTTGCGCGGCGGCGCATCACGCCAAGGCCGGCCAGCACGCCGCTCAGTCGTGGTCGGCCGCGAGACCCGGAAACAGCACATCGGTATAACCGAAGTGCGTGAAGTCAGTGATGCGCATCGGATAGAGGATGCCGTCGAGGTGATCGCACTCATGCTGGACTACGCGCGCATGAAAGCCGCTGACCTCGCGCTCGATCAATTGTCCATCGAGGTCGAGACCGCGATACCGCAAGCGCGCATGGCGCGGCACCACGCCGCGCAGCCCTGGTACTGACAAACAGCCTTCCCAGCCATCTTCGAACTCGACGCCGAGCGGCGTCAATTCGGGATTGATGAGGATGGTTTCCGGCACCGGGTCGGCATCGGGATAGCGTGGATTGGGTGCGGCCGCGTCGCGATAACCAAAGATCACCACGCGCAGGCCGACGCCTACCTGTGGCGCGGCGAGTCCGGCGCCATTGGCATCGTGCATGGTGTCGAACATGTCGGCGACCAAGGCGCGGATCTCGGGCGCGCCTGGATCGGCGACGGGCTTGGAAATCTCCAGAAGTCGTGGATCGCCCATGCGCAGAATGTTCCGAATCACCGTGTTGCCCTCGTATCGCTGTGTGGGCAGAGCATAGATCAGCGGCGGCCCAACCAATACACCTGCGGCGGCATGATGCAACATCCATAAGGAGGCAGGCATACTCGCGCTCGCCTATTCCCCAGACACCATTGCGGAGCGCCAGCACCCATGAGCGACACCAGTCAGTACGGCCTGTTGAAGGAACGGCGCTTCCTGCCTTTCTTCCTGACGCAGTTCTTCGGTGCCGCCAACGACAATGCCTTCAAGTTCGCTTTCACTGCGCTTGCCACCTACAGCGCCGCTGACTGGGGCGGTCTCGAACCAACCACCGCCGGGCCCGTGATCGGCGGCATTTTCATCCTGCCCTTCCTGTTGTTTTCAGCCACCGCCGGCCAGCTCGCCGACAAATACGACAAGGCGCGCCTCATCCGTCTGGTCAAGAACCTTGAGATCCTGTTCATGGTCGGTATCGCAGCCGGCTTCCTGCTCGGCATGGCATCGCTGTTGTTCATCGGCGTGTTCCTGATGGGCATGCACTCGAGCCTGTTCGGCCCGGTCAAATACGCCTACCTGCCGCAGCATCTGCACGAACACGAACTGGTCGGTGGCAACGGCATCGTCGAGATGGGCACCTTCGTCGCGATCCTGCTCGGCACCATGCTGGGCGGCGCCTTGATCGCGCTACCCGAAGTCGGCGCGCACTACGTCGCTGGCGTGTCGATGGCGCTCGCCATCGTCGGGCGGATCTCAGCCGGCTTCGTACCGAGCTCGCCGGCGCCGGTGCCGAATCTCGTCATCAACTGGAATCCACTCAGCGAAACGCTCGCCAATCTGCGCCATGCCTATGGCAATCGCACGGTGTTTCTGTCGTTGCTGGGGGTGTCCTGGATGTGGTTCTTCGGTTCGGTCTTCCTCACCACCTTCACCGGCTTCGCCAAGGAAACCTTAGGTGGCGACCAGAACGTGGTGACCCTGCT
>JAYVST010000346.1:0-1909 GCA_043775255.1 Burkholderiales bacterium | reverse complement strand
GCCACTACTATAATTCGGCCATGAAACCGGATCAGGCGCCCTCTGCGGAATCCGCCGGCGGCTCGCGTGCCGCGCGGCTGTTGCGTGAATCGCGCTGGATCGCCTTCGTCGGCGTCGGCCTCTACCTCATTCTGATACTCGCCACCTTCCGCCGGAGCGACCCCGGCTGGTCGCATGATGCCACCGGTGCTAGCGTCGGCAATGCCGGCGGCAAGTTTGGTGCCAATTTGGCGGATCTGCTGCTGTATGTGTTCGGGCTGTCCGCCTGGTGGTGGGTACTGCTGTTCGGTTACCTGGTGGTGGCGGGTTATCGGCGCCTGGCTGATACACGGCTCGGACGGGAGGCGACGGTCCTCGACCGCCGTTCGCTATTCGCGCTGTTGGGTGGTTTCGTGCTGTTGCTGATCGCCAGCGCGACCCTGGAGGGCTTGCGCCTGCATACGCTGACGGCGGCGTTGCCGCTGGTACCGGGCGGCATGGCCGGATTGGCCTTAGGTGGGCCGCTCAACGCGCAGCTCGGGTTCACCGGCGCCACACTGGCGTGCTTGATCGGCATGGCGACCGGATTTTCGCTTTTCACCGGACTTTCATGGCTGTGTCTGGTTGAACGGATTGGTACGGTGGTCGACGGCGCCTGGCTGGCATTTCGGCGCAAGCGCGAAGAAAAGCTCGATCGCGCCGCCGGCGAGATCGCCCTCGAAGTGCGCGAACAGGTGGTCGAGGAAGAGCGGCGCGAGTTGTTCGAAGCGCACCAACCGATCCGCATCGAACCTCAGGTGACGGCGGTGCCGCAATCGCGGCGGGTGGAAAAAGAAAAGCAGGTGCCGCTGTTCTCCGACATGCCCGACACCGGCCTGCCCCCGCTGCACCTGCTCGATGCAGCGCAAGTGCAACAGGAGACCGTGAGTGCCGATACGGTCGAATTCACTTCGCGCTTGATCGAGAAAAAGCTCAAGGACTTCGGCGTCCAGGCCGAAGTGAAGGCGGCCTATCCGGGGCCGGTGATCACGCGTTACGAGATTGAACCGGCTGTCGGGGTCAAGGGCAGCCAGATCGTGGGTCTTGCCAAGGATCTGGCGCGCGCGCTGTCATTGGTTTCGATACGGGTCGTCGAGACCATTCCGGGCAAGAGCCTGATGGGGCTGGAGTTGCCCAATCCGAAGCGGCAGATCGTGCGCCTGTCGGAGATTCTCGGCTCCCAGGTCTATAACGACAACGCGTCCATGCTGACCATCGCGCTGGGCAAGGACATCGCCGGCAAGCCGGTGGTGGCGGACCTGCAACGCATGCCGCACCTGCTGGTGGCCGGCACCACCGGCGCGGGCAAGTCGGTCGGCATCAACGCCATGCTGCTGTCTCTGCTCTACAAGGCCGAGGCCAAGGACGTGCGGCTGATCCTGATCGATCCGAAGATGCTTGAAATGAGCGTCTATGCCGACATCCCGCATCTGCTCTCGCCGGTGGTCACCGACATGAAGCAGGCTGCCAATGCGCTCAACTGGTGCGTGGCCGAGATGGAGCGGCGCTACAAGTTGATGAGTTCGCAGGGCGTGCGCAACCTGGCCGGCTTCAACGTCAAGGTGGCCGAGGCGAAGGCGACGGGCAAGCCGCTGACCAACCCGTTCACAATCACGCCGGATACGCCGGAACCCTTAGAGCACCTGCCGTTTATCGTGCTGGTGATCGATGAACTGGCCGACCTGATGATGGTGGCCGGCAAGAAGATCGAGGAACTCATCGCCCGGCTGGCGCAAAAAGCGCGCGCTTCGGGCATTCACCTTGTCCTCGCAACGCAGCGTCCGAGCGTTGATGTGATTACCGGCCTGATCAAGGCCAACATCCCGACCCGTATGGCCTTCCAGGTGTCATCCAAGATCGATTCGCGCACCATTCTCGACCAGATGGGGGC
>JAYVST010000345.1:0-3586 GCA_043775255.1 Burkholderiales bacterium | reverse complement strand
GGCTTGATGTCCCTGTCACTTCGGGCGCAGACCGGCGCAGAGGCAACGCTGGATGCCGCCATCGCCGGCCCCCATCGCAGTGGTGAAAACAAGGCGCGTGACGTCTATCGCAATCCCAAGGAAGTGTTGTTGTTCTTCGGCTTCAAGCCGGACATGACGGTGGTCGAGATTTGGCCGGATTCCGGTTGGTTCGCCGAAATCCTCGCGCCCGCCCTGCGCCAGAGCGGTACCTACGTGGCAGCGCAGTATCCGCTGGAGCATCCGAGCACCAGTCGCGGCAATCGCGCAGCCAGGGTGGAGTTCGAAGCGAAGCTCAAGGCGAACCCGGCGGTGTACAGCAAGGTCGTCTCAAGCGATTTTGCCGTGCCGGACCGGCTCGTGATGGCGCCGCCTGGCACCGCCGACATGGTGCTCGCGTTCAGGAGCGCCCATGTGTGGGCCTATCGGAAGGTCGAAGACCAGATGTTCAAAGCCGCCTTCGATGCGCTCAAGCCAGGCGGCGTTCTTGGGGTAACCGATCATCGTGCACCAGAGGGCTGGAGTCGCGAAAAACAGGTCAACAGCGGGTACCTGACCGAGAACTTCGTGATCGCGGCAGCGCAAAAGGTGGGCTTCAAGCTGGCAGGAAAATCGGAAGTATCGGCCAATCCGAAGGACACCAAGGACTATGGCAAGGGCGTCTGGGCCTTGCCGCCTTCGCTTTCGTACGGCGAGCAGGACCGGGCCAGGTATCTGGCAATCGGTGAATCCGACCGCATGGTGTTGAAGTTCGTCAAGCCATGACGAGGTTGCTGGACCATGAATTTCGGGAGTCGCGAGATCGATGACAAAGGCATGTTCCTGTAAGGAGAGTCATTTATGGCAGCAGAAATGGAGGCGTTACTGGTAGGCGACCGTGATTTTTTTCGACAGAACGCGCGAACTTGTTGGCCTGATGGGGCATTGGCCTGATGGGGCTATTGACACGCGAGGGCAAGAGGATGACCATCGTGGTCCAATTTGTGCATAACGAGCCAGCTGGCGTAGAATTTGATTTGGAAATGGTTTCAACGTAGGTATACATGCAAGCGGTGGCCGGTTTGTAGTTACTAGGAGTTCAATATGACCCGCATTTCACTAGCGTCAGTCGTTTTCGGTACAGTGCTCGCGTTGTCCGCGATACCCGGCTCCGCAGCCGTTGTCACTACCAATCTAGGGGCCTACAGCGTTACCTATGACAACAGCACTTCGTTTGGCGCTGTAAGCGCCGGCCCGGGAGTGGTAGCGGCGGTCTCGTTTCAGTTTTCCGTTCCTCCGGCTATCAATGTCATCGGCAATCAGGTCGCCGCTTTTTTGCTTCCGGAATTCACTGTAAGCGTCAACGCAGGATATGTACTTTCCGGCGCGGTTGCCGGACTGATTGGAAATCTGGCATATCTTGAGTTTCCTGGCGGTCAGACGCTCGCCAGCGTTTCGGGCAATTTGTCGGTCGACGGTAGCGCTCCCATCGTTTTCTCGAATGTCTTGCTCAGCAAAATTGAAACCAGCAACAATGCGGGAGCGGTTGGTGGCTACTACGTCGGTAGCGCAGGCGTCCAGTTCGGTGCCTTTTCGTCACTTCAATTTTCCGCTGGCACGCTGAATTTGGCGTCGGCAGGTCCGGCAGGAATCGTATCCAACCAGCAAAACATTTTCAACATTTCTTTCTCCGCGGTTCCTGTACCAGAACCTGAATCCTACGCGATGCTTCTTGCAGGGTTGGGCCTGCTAGGTGCAGTGGTTCGGCGTCGCGCGCGTCAAATCTAGCGATTTTGCCCGCGCACCAAGTGTAAAAAGCCCGCACTAGCGGGCTTTTTTTTGGGATGTGTTCACCATCTTTGCGCCATCCTATCCGTGAATGTTCCGAAGTTGGCGCCTGTCGCAATCTGTCTGAAAACCCTGGGCTTGCGTGTCGCAATTTTCCCTGAGCGACGCGTGAGTATTTGTAACATCGCTTCCCCGACGAACATCGTAATGCTATAAGTCCTCTTTAAGCCTTTCCCGAATCTGCGGTGGAAAAAGCGTATGGTCAAGTCCCCGATTCTGTCCCGACCCCTGCTTTACGGCCTGATGGCGGCAAGCTGCATCGCCGCGATGCAGTATTGCGCGCCAGCCGATGCACATTGGCGTGGTCGCGGCGGCGGCGGCGGGGGCTGGTTTGCCGGGGGCTTGGTGCTGGGCGCGGTTCTCGCTCCGCGCTACGCGTATCCGGCACCGATCTATTACTACCCGCCCGCACCGTCGTATTACGCGCCGCCGCCGCAGGTGATCTATGCACAACCACCCGTGGTGGTTCAGCCGAGCGCGCCGATTTCAGTTGCGCCTTTGGTGTCGGCGCAACCGTCAACGATTGAGGACCGCCTGCGGCGTCTGCGCAGCTTGTGTGACCAGGGCATTCTGACTTCGCAAGAATGCCAGATTCGGCGCGAAGAAATATTGCGCGAGCTGTAAAGAAGGTTATCGTTTCTCTGCCGACGGCTATGCGGTCCGGGACGTCCTCTTTCAGCACGCGCTTGTGTAGCCGATCTTGCGGGCCCCGTTGCTTGATGCGAACTTCTCCAGCTGGAAACGCAAAGACGGACTCTGAGGCTCTATATCAACGCAACGGCCCCGCCCTGAAGGGGCTTTTGCTGTTGCGTCGTGCGATCGCACGATGACCGACGCAATCTCTGGTCGCATCTCACGCCCGCCGCACTGCGTAGCCTTCTTCAAGCAGGCCGATGGCTAGTTCCACTTCCCATTCCCGCGCCGCTTCGTATGGCATCGGGTTTGAACACGCTGTACCACTGAGGTAGCAACCGCAGGCCGTATTGCAAGACATGGCGGTTGGCCTGGACGCCGGGCTTATGCTTGTCCAAGCGCATGCCGGAGGACAGTCCGGTCATGCCGACGTATACACAAGGTCTGCCGAACCGAACGTACGGGTTGGCTTTGCGGAAGCGCGCTTCATCACGTACATCAAGTGACGGGTCAACGAAGTAAAAACGATGGTGGTCACGGTGCGTCATTGTAAGGTGGTGAGTTTTCGCTTGTGAGTTTGCGCTAACATCCACGATTACCGTGTCTCATGGCAAGCTATGCGATCCGCTGCTGCGGCGTACTGCTTGTTCGGCGAACTTTGTCAACATCTTCCGAGTTTTTCGACTTCATCATTGTCGGCGCCGGCTCCGCCGGTTGTGCGCTGGCCTATCGGCTCACCGAATCCGGCCGCCATCGGGTGTTGCTGGTGGAGGCCGGGGAAGACGACCGCTGGATCTGGCTCCGAGTACCGACCGCAGTCGCAAAGGTGATGGTCGGCGAGCGGGCCTTGCGTCGCTTTTCCACCGAAAGCGAACCCGGACTGGGCAACCGGCCGCTGTTCTGGCCGCGCGGGCGCGTCACCGGCGGCACAGCCACCATCAACGGCATGTTCTGGGTGCGCGGCGACCCGGCGGAGTACGACCATTGGCGCGATTTGGGCAACGACGGCTGGGGATACGGCGATGTCGCGCCGACGTTTCGTCGCATGGAAGCCTACGCCGGGGGTGATCCGGCGATCCGCGGGCGCGACGGCCCGCTTGCAATCACC
>JAYVST010000344.1:0-5447 GCA_043775255.1 Burkholderiales bacterium | reverse complement strand
GTCCTTGAGCTTGTCGGCCAGCACGCGCGCGATCACGTCGGTGGCGCCGCCGGCCGGGAAGCCCACCAGGACTTTCACTTGGCCCCGGTAGTCCTGCGCGCTGACCGATGGCGCGGACAGCGCGGCGGCCGTCGCCAGCATCAGGTTTGCGACCATTGGAAGAAAACGACGGCGTTGACCTTGCATGGGATTCTCCTTATGAATGAAAAAAATCAAACGGAAACGGTGGCGAAGCACGGATCGCGCCAGCGCTCTTCGCGCAGTATGGCGCGCAACCGGGCGGTCGCGTGCCAAAGATCTTCGTGGCCGGTGGTCAGGACTGGGGGGCTGAAGCGGATCACGTCAGACGCGCGGAACGAAGCTACCACACCGTCGGCCGGCAGGGCCTCGCACAAGGAGCCGCCGGCATGCATCGAGGGTGATCATTGCGTGCTCTCTCCGTTTTCCCCGTTGCGGCATGCACCCGACGCTGCGTCGCTGACATAGCCGCGCGCGCGGTCGATCGATAGGCGCGCCGCATCCCGGCCGGCTGCGGCACCGAACCCGCCGCCGCCGGGCAAATCCACCCGCAACCGGCCATGCGCCGGTACGGCGATCACGCCCTTGCCGGCGAAAGGCTGGTCGCCCGCCGTCGTTTCGACCACCACGTGGCCGACGGCGCCGTCGGCCCCGCCCGCGCGCCCGCGCGCCGGATTGTCGCGCCGGTCGAAGGTGGCGGCGGTGCAATTGAACCCGTAGCCGTCGTGACGCCCGACCACGATGCGCTGCGCCAACCCGCCGCGATACTCGCCTGCGCCGCCAGAATCGATCAGATATTCCTTGTGCCAGAACACCAGCGGCGCCTGGTTTTCCGTGACCTCCACCGGAATGCTGCCAACGCCGGACGGAAACGCGGTGGTGGCCAGCCCGTCGCTGGCAGGACGGGCGCCGGTTCCGCCCAGGGCAACGCTCATGACGTTGAAGGCGCCGCCCTGCGGCAGCGCGCCACTCATCGCCAGCACCCAGATGCTGCCGGCCGACTCCGCCGGCACCGCACCCTCGAGCGGGCCGGACAGGCAGCCAAACATCAGGTCGGGCAGCATTTGCCCCACCACGTGGCGCGCCGTCACCGGGCTTGGACGCTGCGGATTGACCACGCTGCCGGGCGGCGCCGCGATCTCGAACGGTTCTAGCGACCCTGCGTTGTTGGGCACTTCGGGCGCGACAATGCATTTGAGGCCGAATACCGAATAGGCATCGGTATAGCACTTGGGCGAGTTGATGCCACGTTGCGAAGCGGCCGACGTTCCCGCGAAATCGACCCGGATGCGTTCGTCCGCAATGCAAAGCGTGGCGACCAGATCGATCGGCACCTCATAGCCGTCCAGACGCATGGTCGCGCGCCAGCTGCCTTGTGGCAGCCGGCTGATCGCCGCGCGGGTCGCCGCGCGCGAATGCGTGATGATGTGCTCGGCCAGCGCATCGATCGATTCGAGCCCGAACTCGGCCATCATGTCGATCAGGCGCTCGGCGCCGACATCGTTGCTGCTCACCAGCGAAAGGATGTCGCCGCGCGCCTCGACCGGATTGCGCGAGTTGGCCTCGATGATCGCGAGCACGTCTTCGTTGAGTCTGCCGTCGCGCATGAGCTTCAGGTGCGGAATGCAGGTACCCTCTTCGAACACCGAGCGCGCGTCGGCCGAGAAGCCGATGCCGCCGACATCGATGGTGTGGCAGGTGGCAGCGAACAAGGCCGTCAGCGTCTTGGCACGGAACACCGGGGTTACCACTACGTAGTCGAACAGGTGGCCGGTGCCCAGCCACGGGTCGTTGGTCACATAGACATCGCCGCAGCGCATCGACGCGCTCGGGAATTTGACAAGAAAATGTTGCACCGCCGCCGCCATGGTGTTGACATGCCCCGGCGTGCCCGTCACCGCCTGCGCCAACATGCGCCCGCGCACGTCGTACACGCCGGCCGACAGATCGCCCGCCTCGCGCGCGACCGAGCCGAACGCGGTGCGCAGCAAAGCCTGCGCCTGCTCTTCGACCACCGCGATCATGCGGTTCCACATCACCTGGGTATGGATGGCGCGCAGTGGCGCCGGCGCTGCGTCGCTCGAACTCATGTCTCACGCCTCCAGAATCAGGTGGCCCTGCGAATCGACCCGTGCCGTCCATCCGGCCGGGACCACCGTGGTTGTTTCATGCTCGGCGATCAGCGCAGGCCCGACAACACGGCGATCGCGTGGCAAGTCGAAACGCCAATAGAGACCGAAATCAACGGCGCGGCCAAGCGCCGGCTCCCATGCCTGACGCGCGCCGCCGGCGGCAACCGCGCCGGCCGCACCCGTGCCGTCCGCAACTGCGCCGTCCACGACCGCGCCGTCCGACCCGGCCAGGAAGGCCGGCTGCACCTCTCCAGGCACGGTCGACAAAGTGAGCGACCAGGTGACGACTTCGATTGCAGACCCGGGCACGCGCAGGCCATAGACGCGTTCGTACTCCGCCTCGAAGCGCTCGCCCAGGCTGGCCAAGGCGGCATGATTCAACGGGCCCGGCGCCACCTCGATGCGCAGTTCGTGCCCCTGCCCGGCATAGCGCAATTCAACCAGGCGCGATTCCGTCAGCGACGCGATATCGATGCCGCAGGCCGCCGCCGCCGGCGCGACCACCGCCAGGGCTTCGGCGCGCATCGCAGACAGCCTCCGGTTGACGCTTTCGGCCTCGCACTGGCCAAGCAAGGTGGCGTCGCTGCGCACGACTTCGAATGCGATCGGCGCGCGCAGAAAGCCAATGGCCGAGCCGACCCCGGCCCCAACCGGGACGATCACCCGCTTGATGCCGAGCTTTTGCGCCAGCCGCCCGGCATGCAAAGGCGCACCGCCACCGAAGGCGATCATGGTGAACCTGCCGATCACCCGGCCACGCTCGATCGCGTGCACGCGCGCAGCATTGGCCATGTTTTCCTCGACGATCTCGGACATGCCGGCTGCGGCCCAGAATGCCTCCATGCCCTGCGGCGCGCCTACGTCGCGTTCCAGCGCGATGCGCGCGAGCGCACTGTCGAGCGGCATGCGGCCGGCCGCAAAGTTCGCCGGATCGATGCGCCCGAGCACCAGATTGGCGTCGGTCACTGTCGGTGCGGCGCCGCCGTTCGCATAGCAGGCCGGCCCCGGCTCGGCGCCCGCCGAGTCCGGGCCGACGGTGATGCGCCCGAGGCCGTCCACCCGCCCGATCGAACCGCCGCCGGCGCCGATTTCCACCAGTTCGATCACCGGGATGCGCAGCGGCAGGCCACTGCCCTTGACGTTGCGATAGGCACGCGCGACCTCGAAGCGGCGTGAGCGTTCGGGTTCGCCGCCTGAAATCAGGCAGACCTTGGCCGTGGTGCCGCCCATGTCGAAGGCCATCACGTCGTCGAGCGCGCATTCACGCGCCAGGTGCGCGGCCAGAATGGCGCCGCCGGCCGGGCCGGATTCGACCAAGCGGACCGGAAAGCGCGTCGCGTAGTCGAGCGTGGTGACCCCACCGCCGGACATCATCAGCAGCAACGGGCAGGCGATCCGTTCGGCTGCCAGCAACGCTTCAAGGCGCAACAAGTAGCCGGCCATCAGCGGCCGCACATAGGCGTTCGCGCAGGTGGTCGAGAAACGCTCGTACTCGCGCATCTCGGGACACACTTCGGAAGACAGGCATACCGTGACCTCTGGCCCCATCACCCGCGCGACGATGGCGCGCGCGCGCAATTCATGATCGGGCCGGCGATAAGCATGCAGAAAACCGATCGCTACCGCCTCCACAGCGGCGGCCCGCATGGCCCGCGCCGCGCTCTCCACGCCCGCCTCGTCAAGCGCCAGGAGAACCCGGCCATCGGCGGAGAGCCGTTCCGCCACAGTGAAGCGGAGCGGCCGCGGCACCAGTTCCGGCGGCCCTTGGATGTTGATGTCGTATTGCTCGAAACGACGTTCGAACCCCATCTCGAGCACGTCGCGAAAACCCTGCGTGGTCAAAAGCGCCGTGCGCGCGCCCTTGCGTTCGATCAACGCATTGGTGGCAAGGGTGGTGCCATGGATGAATACGCCCACTTGGGCGGCGCGCACGCCGGATTCGCCGAACAGCCGCGCGATGCCCTGCATGACCCCGAGCTCCGGGGCGCGGGCGGTGGTAAGCACCTTGCACGAGAAGCAGCGCCCCGGCGTCTCCAGCACCACATCGGTGAACGTGCCGCCGATGTCGGCGGCGAGCCGGCTCGTGCCAAGGATGGCTTGGCGGTTCACTTCGATTCACCCGCGAAGCGCTCGTCGCGCCAGGCGCCCGTTTCGAGAATGTCGCGCAGGCAGGCCACGCCACGCCATAAGTCGGCATGCCGATTGGCAACCGGATGCACGCCCAAGCGCAGGGCGTCGGGCTTGCGCGCCGACACCACCACGCCCGCTGCCACCAGCGCCTGGCCGACGGCGCCCACATTGATGCCCGCATCGGTCATGCGAACCGCAACATGTCCGCCGCGCTGCCGGTGCGCGCGCGGGCTTGTCACTTCCACGCCCTGCGCCGCGCACTGCTCATCGAGCAGGGTGATGAGGGTGTCGGTAAGCGAGCCGTGACGGGCGTCGAGCAGGTCCATGTCCGCAGCGCGCCACATGTCGGCGGCCGCCCCGAAGACGGCATTGGCGATCACCGCCGGCGTGCCCACGAGGTGACGCGCCATGCCGGCCGCAGGCCGGTAGTCCGGCGCGAAATCGAAGGTCGCCGCGTGGCCCATCCAGCCGCACAACGCCGGCCATGCAGCTTCCTGCCAGCGCGGATGGACATACATGAGGGACGGCGCGCCGGGTCCGCCGCACAGGTACTTGTAGCCGCACGCCAGCGCAAAATCGGCATCGTCGGCGCGCAGTTTCACCGCCACCGCGCCGGCCGCGTGCGACAGGTCCCACAGCACCAGCGCGCCGTGCGCGTGCGCCTCGGCGGTCAGGGCGTGCATGTCGAGGCGTCGGCTGCTGCGATAGTCGACGTGCGAAAGCGCAACCACCGCCACGTCGCCGGGCGCGAGCGCGGCGCCCAGCTGCGCACCGTCGTCAACCAGCCGCAGTTGCGCCAACCCGGCCTGCTCGATGCCTTGCGCGACATAGCCGTTGGAGGGAAACACGTGGCGCTCGGCCACGATCACCCGCCTGGGCGCGGCCACCGCCAGCGCGAAGCGCAACAACTTGTACTGGTTCACGCTGGTGCTGTCGCACACTACGCAGTCGGATGCTTCGGCGCCCACCACATGCGCGAGCGCAGCACCCAGCTTCAGGGGTTGATCGAGCCAATCGGTCTCGTTCCAGCTACGCCGCCGCGCCAGGCGCCAACCTTGTTCCAGCACTGCGGCAATACGCAGAGGCGCGTCAAGCGGCATAGGCCCGATCGAATTGGCATCGAAATACAGCGTGGCCGGCGCACCCGGCGCCAGCTTGCCACGCAGG
>JAYVST010000343.1:0-4659 GCA_043775255.1 Burkholderiales bacterium | reverse complement strand
CTGACCGCCCTGGTGGCGATGACGGCGCTCTATGTGTTTCTCAAGAAAACCTATCTCGGCACGGCGATCCGCGCCATCAGCCAGGACCGCGCGATCATGCCGCTTATGGGGGTTTCGCCGGCGAAGATCTACCTTTTGACCTCGGCCATCGGCGGCGGCCTGGCGGGCCTGGGCGCATGCCTCCTGGTGCTGCAATACGATGTGCATCCCGCCATCGGGCTCAGCTTCGGCCCGCTCACCTTCATGGTGTGCGTGCTGGGCGGGCTGGGCAACATGCTGGGAGGCTTCATCGCCGCCTTCATCTTCGCCCAGCTGATCGCGGTGGGCGGCTTCTATTTCCATCTCGAGTGGGGCTACGTGATGGCGTTCGGCTTTTTCATCATCATGATGTTCGCGCGCCCGCAGGGCATTCTCGGCGTCAAATGAGCGCGACAGGGGAATGGCAAACATGGATCGTCGCCGGCTGGCCGGACCCGGCAGGATGATCCTTCGCGTCGAAGGGCGGAAGGAATAGCAAACATGGATCGTCGCTGGCTGCCCGGACTGGTCGTGCTCGCGGTTCTGCCGTGGATCGTCCCGTCGTCCTACATCGTGCATTTGATGGTGCAGGTGCTGTTGTGGTCGTTCATCTACACCGGCTGGTCGCTGATGGGGCGCTTCGGCCTGGTGTCCTTCGGGCACGGCGCCTTCATGGGCATCGGCGCCTACGTGGTGGTGCTGCTGTGGAACCTGACCGGGCTTTCACCCTGGCTCTCGATCCCGCTCGGCATCGTGCTGGCGGTGGCGGTGGCGGTGCTGATCGGCTACCCCTGCTTTCGCTTCGGCATCGCCGGCCATTACTTCGCGCTGGTGACCCTGGCACTCACGGAGGTGGTGCGCTCGCTCATCGTGGCTCTGCGCGACACCACCGGCGGCTCGCTCGGCATCACCCCGAACAGCGTGTTGAAGGACGGCGTCACCTGGTCCATCAGTGCGGTCCAGTTTGCCGACAAGCGGGTCTTCTTCTACATCGCGCTGGTGGCCTGGCTGTTCGGCATCTGGGTCTGGAACCGCATCGACCGCAGCATGATGCGCTACGCGATGGAAGCCATCGGCAGCGACGAGCAGGCCGCAGCCAGCGTCGGCGTCAACGTCACGCGAACCAAGCTTGCCATCACCATGATCTCGGCCGCGCTCACCGCGCTGGGCGGGGCGCTGTTCGGCCTGTATCAGCAGTATGTCAATCCGGAAACGGTCTCGGGCATCGGCGTATCGCTGCAAATCGTCTTCGCCGTCATCGCCGGGGGCATGTTCGTGCGCTTCGGCCCGACCGTGGGCGCGGTGTTCACCCTGCTCCTGACCGAGGGCCTGCGGGTGGGCATCGGCAACAAGATCAACGCCCTCGATTCCACCATCTACGGGCTGATGCTGGTGCTGTTCATCATTTACATGCCCACCGGCATTCTCGGCAAGCTGTTCGAGAAGATGCGCGGGCGGGGCGCGGGCGCAGCCTGACGCCTTTGCGAAGCGGCGTGCCTACCGCGCGACCTTGCCCGCGCGGCGCACCCGACTCGGGGCGGACACATGCAGGGCGGGTTGACCACACCCGGCTACTGCGGCTGGATGCCGATGCTGCGAATCAATTCAATCCAGCGCGCCTGATCGCGCTGCATGCGCCTGCCCAGTTCTTCCGCGCCGACCGGCTCGACCTCGGTTGCGAGCGACGCGAAGCCTTGCCTGACCTCGGCAGTCGCCAGCGCGCCGGCGAAGGCCGCATTGAGTTTGCTCACCACCGGCGCGGGTGTGCCGGCCGGGGCGACGATGCCGACCCAGGTGACGAGTTCGGTGTTGGGATAGGTTTCAGACAGTGTCGGCACGTTCGGCGCGGAAACGCTGCGTGCGCTGCCGGTGATGGCCAGCGCGGTCAGCCGGCCGCCCGCCCCGATATGCGCCACCCCGCTGCCCACATCGATGGCCGCCATCGGCACCACGCCGCCGAGCAGATCGGTCACCGCCTGCGGGGTGCCCTTGTAGGCCACCGGCAGAATGCCCATGCCCGTCGCCCGCGCGAGGATCGCCAGGGCCACCTGCCCGCTGGAAGAGCCATAGGCCGCAGCCATCGGCGTTGACTGGCTGCGCGCTAAGGCGATCAGGCCCTTCAAGTCCCTGGCCGGCGAATCGGCGCGCACCAGGAGCATCATCGAGGTATAGCCCAGCCCGGCGACGGGCTGGAAATCCTTCAGCGGATCGTAGGGCAGGCTCTTGAAGAGGCCGACATTGGCAGCCAGGGTGGTACTGGAGCCGGCCAGAAGGGTATAGCCGTCCGGCTTGGCCCGCGCGACCAGCTGGGTGCCGATAACGCCTTGCGCCCCCGGTTTGTTGTCCACCACGACCGGCTGGCCGAGCAGCTTCTGCAATTCGGTGGTGAGGGCGCGCACAATGTTGTCGACCGCCGCGCCGGCCGGGAACGGGACGACGATGCTGACCGGTCGCGACGGGTAATCTTGTGCGACAGCGAGGGAGGTCGCAGCGCCCAGGGCGGCAATCAGCGCGGCCCGCAGGGCAATGCGCAACGTTGAACCCGACATTGTTGACCTCATGGCGCCTCCGATTTTGTCCGCGCGCATCGCGCAATGCCCGGCCGGTATCCGCTCTGTCTTGACGCGCCTTTGCAGGACAGGGTGTCCAAGCGCCATCAGGCATCCACCGCCATGGTCACCGCCATGGATTTGTTGCCAATCCAGGGCGGGATGATCGCACCGAAGCCGCCCGCCGGGCCGCCGGCGGCCACCACCAGCAGATTCTCCGGTGCAATGAAGGCGCGATACACCTGTTCTTCGTCCTTGCGCCCGGCCACGGCGGCCTTGCCTACGTCGCGCCACTGCTTGCGCCGCACCCAGCATTGCTCGAACATGTAGTCGCGGATGTTCTGCTTGGTCCATTCTGCGCGCGCGAAGATTTCCTGGTGTTGCTTGGCAATGACGATGGCGTAGTTGCCGTCCCAGATCGAATAGGTGAGCATGTTGGCGCGCACGGCGGCGGCATAGGTGTCGAGGATTTCCTTCGGATCGTGGGTCCATTCGTTGAGGATCTGGTGCGGCGCCCCGGCCGCGAACACCGTCACCGCAGATCGCCCAGGCGCGATGCCGCGTTCCACCGACAGGGGCAGCCAGGGGCTTTCCTCTTCGTCCTCGGCCACGCAAAAAGTGAACTTGCCGGGGTGCCCGAGGGTGGAGCGGTCGAGCTGGCCCGGATGGCCGCCCAGCACGTTCAGGATGAGCAGGCGCGCCGAGCGGCCGATCGTCGCATTCGCGCGCGCGCCGTTGCCCAGCGCGTTATGGGTGGCGTTCATGCCCAGGGCGCTGCGCACCGGGCCGTTGACAATGATCATCGCCGCACTGCCGCCGGTGCTCGCGGTGCTGCCGTGCAGGTTGAACTGCGGCACGCACATCGCCTTGACAACGGCCAGCACGGTAGGCATGTACTCGGGCAGGCAGCCGGCCATGAGTGCGGCGATGGCGACTTTTTCGGCGGTGATACGGCGCCGGCGCACCGGTTCGATGCCGATCACTTCATCGGGTTTGCAGCGCGCGACATCGAGAAACCTGAGCACCCCGTCCGCGGTGGGCGGGACAATGGGCAATCCGTCAGTCCAGCCGTTGTGCTGAAACAGTTCGTTGGCGGCGAAGCCGTCTTCAACATCATGGACTGCACTCGCAAGCGTTGGCGCTGTCATCGGTGTGCCGTTCTCGGGACGCAAAGTAGTGGAGAGCGAATCTAGCACGGGCGCCGCGCAACAAAAATCCGCGCCGTGTCACATGGCCTTGCCGCACACCTGCGCCGTGCCACATGGCCTTGCCGCACACCCGCGCCGCGCCACATGGCCTTGCCGCACTCCCGCGCCGTATCACATGCCCTTGCCGCACCCGGCGGCTTGGGTTAACTTGCGTTGTTGCCCGGCTCGGGGCCGTCCCTTGCCGGTTGGTCACGTGGAAAGGGAACTCGCATGAGTCAGCTTGCCCAACGCACCCCCGGCATCGCCGGCTTGGACCACGTGGTCATCGCTGTGCGCGATCTCGATGGCGCGCGCGATACCTTCGCGCGCATGGGCTTTACACTGGCAGCGCGCGGACTACACAGCACCGGCTCCTCGAATCACAACATCATGTTCGGGCACGACTACGTCGAACTGCTGGCGGTGCCCAATGCGAACCCGCTTCAAGCCTACACCCATGACTTCCTGCGCCGGCATGAGGGCCTGGCCGCGCTGGCGCTCACCGGGACCGACGCCGCAGCGGCGCGACCGGTGCTCTCCGAGCAGGGGTTCGAGCCTTCCGGGGCGCGCGATTTCTCGCGCGAGGTAAATGAAGGCAGCCGCACCGGCACCGCCCGCTTTCGCCTGACCAACATCGCGCCGCACGCCACGCCCGGCGCCATGAACTTCATCTGCCAGCATTTCACGCCCGAGCTGGTCTGGTTGCCAGAGTTGCAACGGCATGCCAACGGCGCCACCGGCATCGCGGCGGTGGCGTTCGTGGCCGACAAGGTTGCCTATCTGGCCGGGATTTATGGCCGCTTGTTCGGCGCCTGGCCGGAGCGCATCGACGAGGGCCTGAAGGTCGATAGCGGCACGGCGCCACTTGCGTTTTGCACGCCGCAGGCATTGCAACAGCGCCTGCG
>JAYVST010000342.1:0-3758 GCA_043775255.1 Burkholderiales bacterium | reverse complement strand
GAAAGCCTTGAAAGAACACAGCTAAATACGCACGTGGCGGCCGCGCACTAAACCGCTGACCATCGAAGGTTCCGCAGAAGGGTCCGCGCGCTTCGCGCAAATGAACGAACCAGACGCTGGGGATAATCGCGACGCGCGAAGATGATGTAATATCGTATTACATCAACTTGAGGCCCAAGACCATGACTCTCACCGTCCGCCTTGATCCCGAACTCGAGTCGGCGTTCACCCGCCTTTGCAAACAGCGCGGGGCGACCAAATCGGCAGTCATCATTGAAGTGGTACATGATCTTGTGCGGCGCGGACAGGACCATCAGCCTTCGTTCGCGGACTTGACCGCTGACTTGGCCGGTGCGGATACCGGCCCCTTGCCTGCGGGCGTTTCCGACGTGAGCGCCAACGTCAAGGCACTGGTCAAGCGGAAGCTTCGTGCGAAGCATTCTCGCTGACACAGGGCCGCTGGTCGCGTATTTTTTGAAGCGCGATCCACATCACCGGGATACGAAACGCTGGATGGCAGCCAACGCATATCGGCTGCTCTCGACCTGGCCGGTTGTCATCGAAAGTTGCCATTTCCTCCATTTGCCCGGCAAGCTCGCGCTTTTCGAGTCGATTGAACGCGGGGCACTGGTCGTCACGGATATTGCCACTGAAGACTTGAAATCCGTCGCACGAATCATGAGCACTTACGCGGATCGCGAAGTGGACTTCGCAGACGCGTCATTGGTACTGCTAGCCGAGCGCACTGGCGTGACCGACATCATCACAATCGACCGCAACGATTTTTCGACCTTTCGGCTTGGCCGCGGCAAGGCGTTCAACATCATTTTTCCTTAGGCGAAAGCATGGCTGGCAACCTGACCCGGAACCCGACGCCTGCAGCGCGGTTGACCTCCGACGGCTTCGCGCCCTTCGGCCGGGTGATTCAGGTCGATGGTGACTCGACCGGCGCCAACCAGGGTCGCGCCGACCGCTTCGATATTCCGATCGATCTGGGCCAAATCGACCTGCGCACCGTGCGCCTTGCCACTTCGATCTATCGCGTCCGCAGAAGCGCGCTGCCATTCGAACTCTGGCTGGTCGAACGTCATCCATTGTCGCCGCAACTCTTTTTCCCGAACTCGGCCAAACGCTTTCTCGTTTGCGCATGTCCGAACCTGCCCGATGGAGAACCGGACCTGTCCCTGCTGCGCGCGTTTGTCGGCGATAGCACCCAGGGCATCGTGTGGCGTGCCGGTGTATGGCATGCCCCATTCGCAGCGCTCGATACCGATGGCGATTTCCTGATGCAGCAGTGGCAAGGTGCTGGTGCGCTGGACTGCGAGGAACGGCCGCTTCTGGATCCGATCATGATCGAGGGTTGACCACATGGACTACCAGTTGCTTACCCTTGCAATCGCCGACCGCCTCGCCATCGTGCGCCTGAATCGCCCGGCCGCGCGCAATGCCCTCTCGCGCGCCCTGATGCGTGAGCTCACGTCCTGCGCGCGCGAAATGGCCGAGCGCATCGACATCGATGTCGTCATCCTCACCGGCGGCGAGGTCTGCTTCTCAGCCGGCGCGGACCTCAAAGATGCCGATGCGTGGGGCGATGATTCGCTCTCGACCCTCGAGCGGCGGGACATCGCCGGCACCGGCTTTCGCCTGTGCAAGGCATGGGAGGAAATGCCGCAGATCACGATTGCCGCGATCGAAGGCTATGCAGTAGGCGGCGGTCTGGCTTTGTCGCTCGCCTGCGACTGGCGGGTAGCAGCCGAAGACGCGTTCGTCTCGCTACCCGAGATTGCACTGGGCATTCCGCTCACCTGGGGCACCATTCCGCGCCTGGTGAACCTGCTCGGGCCGGCCAAGGCCAAGCGCCTGACCATCCTGTGCGAGCGCTTTGGCGCAGCCGATGCGTCGGCCATGGGCCTGATCGACTACACGGCGCCCAAAGGCCAGGCATTGCAAAAGGCCCGCGCAGTGGCGCTGCAAACCCTTGCCATGCCGGCCGCCACGGTACGCATGAGCAAGGAATCCGCCAACGCCATTGCCCTGGCACTCAATCACACCGCCGGCTACATGGCGCACGACCAGATCGCGCTTGCCGCCGCGAGCCCGGAATCGCGCTCGGCGCGGGCCCGCGCGCTCAAGGCGAAGTAACAGGCTGCTGGCGTGGAACTCTACTGGCTGCAGGACTTTCTCGCGCTGGTACGCACCCGCAGCTTTTCGCGCGCCGCCACGGAGCAGCCGATGGACGAATCCGCGGGTGCGCGGCGTCATCGAGCGCAGGGTACAAGCCGAGCGCCAATGAAAGGGTAAGATCGCTGCAGCCAATGATTGGAAGAGAGCATCGTGACCGCCCCCCCTACTCTTACCACGGCCCACACGCGTCGATTGACCAGACTGGCCAGAGAAGCAGGTTGCGAGCCGCAAGATCTCCTCGACAATGTATTCAAGTTCGGTTTCGATTTTGTCGAACAAGACATCCGCGAAACCAGCAAGGGCATCGCCGAGATCGAAGCGGGCAAAGGCGTGCCGCACGGCAAAGTCATGAGTGAAGCCAGAGAGATCGTCGCGCGGCATGCCGGATAGGCAGAAAATCGTCGCATGAATGGGCGCCGAGTGCGCGCAGGGCGTATCTGCGCACCCTCGAGATCATCGCCGATGACGACCATCGGACCACCATGCTCGTGGCCGAGCGGGTCGCCCATTCACCGGTTTTGATCGAAACCAATCCTGCGATGGGTACCCCGATTCAAGGCGGCCGCGGTAGACGTTATGCGGTTCCAAGAACCGGCCACACATTCAACTATCGCGAGACTGGCACGGGCATCAAGATCGTGCGCTGGTATCGCCAAAGGCAAAACTTGAAGCGCTAGCAGACATTCATCCTTCGTCATGGCCATCGCGCCGCTCCGAGCTGCATCCTTCACTCCGCGCTTCACCAGCCCAAACTGCCGGCAACCGAAGTCATCCCGCGTGTGCGGGCGCGCTTGGCGTCTTCGGAGCCGGCGGCCAATTGAGCTCTACGATCGCGCGTTCCGACCGAAGGCGCGCACCGCGCGAAAATCGGCACCGGCGCTGCGACGGTGGCCGGCGCGAATTCAGACAGGCGCGTGCAAGTAACTCATCATCTGCGAAAAGCGAGGCCGCACAATGCTGAAAAATGTCGTGCTCGTCGCTGCGGCGCTCGTTGTTTCGTTACCGTTGATGGAGCTGGCGATGCGGCTCGCCGACCCGGCTTCGATACGCAGCGAGGAACGCACGCTTTTCCTCAGCGCCGTGCCGCATCGCGACGCCAACGGCGCGCTGCGTTTCCCGCCCAACACCGGAGTTCACGAGGTCGTCGTTGCGAATGGCCGCATCGAATATGACGTGCACTATCGTACCAACAATCTGGGGCGTGTCGATCATCGCGACTACGTCGGTCGAGACCAGTCGGCACCCGCCTATGTCGTGGTTGGCGACTCCGACGCCATGGGAGTGCATGGAGGTGAACCGTGGATTCCCAAGTTGAGGGATGAAACCAATACCCGGATTTACAACTATGGCATGGGCGCGATCGGGGTTGCCGAGTTCGCGCGCCTGCTGAACGACGCGGCCCGGTACGTCGCCTTCACCGACATCGTCGTCGTTGGCATATCCGACGACTTTCTCAGGCCCTTGGTCGACTTTCATTTGCAGGGACAGCAGGTTCGGGTGTGCATCGAAGCCGAGGCACGCGACGCGTGCCTGGCGCGTGTGCCGGCAATCCAGCTGATGGACTATGCCACGCC